>CACXQO010000093.1 GCA_902769815.1 uncultured Bacteroidia bacterium
TGTCTACGAAGTGAACGAACTCATGATCAAAGACCTTAACGAAGGCTACAACGGCGAACACGCCTCCAACCTCGGCGGCTTGATTGCCAACGACATCGCTAAGGAAATCGGTGTGAAGGCCTACATTGCCGACCCTGTCGTGGTCGATGAAATGGACGAGGTGGCGCGTTATTCAGGTCACCCGCTGTTCCCGCGCATTTCCATTTTCCATGCCTTGAACCAAAAGATTATCGCCCGTCAATTGGCGAAAGACCTCGGCAGAAAATACGAGGACATGAACATCATTGCCATCCACTTGGGCGGCGGTATCTCGGTCAGTGCCCACAAGAAAGGCCGTGTGGTTGATACCAACAACGCCTTGAACGGCGACGGACCCTTCACTCCAGAACGTGCTGGTAGCCTGCCGGCGGGATTCCTCGTTGATGCTTGCTTCAGCGGCAAATACACCAAGAAGGAAATCGGACAGATGCTGAAAGGCAAGGGCGGCTTTGTCGCCTACCTCGGCACCAACGACGCCCTTGAGGTTGAAAATGCCGTGAAGGCTGGCAACAAGGAATGGGAAAAGGTCTACAAGGCCATGGCCTATCAAGTGGCCAAGGAAGTGGGTGGTCTCGCAGCCTCAGCTATGAGCATGGACGTTGATGCCATCTTCCTCACGGGCGGCATGGCCTACGACAAGGGTTTCTGCGCTTTGGTGAAGAGCCATGTCGAAAAAATCGCTCCCGTCTATGTTTATCCTGGCGAGGACGAGATGAAGGCTTTGGCATTGAACGGCCTGCGCGTCCTTTGTGGCGAAGACACGCCGAAGGTTTACCATGAGTAAATGAGATTCCCTTCGGGAATGGAAAAACGTTATTAAACGAAACTGCGGCGGCAGGTGGCGTTTACGAATTGTAAGCTCCATTTGCCGCCGCTTAATATTCTACACCTAACTCCATTCCCGAAGGGAATCTCTTAATTTTCATTGTGGCAGCCCTACAAGCATCAATTTCCTAGTTCTGGCGGATTTGCAATCCGCCAGCATCGAATATTAGCATTTGTAATGCGAGACGCTTGTGCAGCAACAAATTTTCCATTATCTTTGCTCCGAAAATCAGCATGTTATGGGAAGACGTGATACATATTTCGGGGATTGCAAATCCCCATATTCAAGACCTGCGGATTGCAAATCCGCTGGGACGGGGTAAAAAAGAGACGGTCACCATGTTGAGGCCGTCTCTTTTTTTGAAACTCAACAATGTTTAATCCTCTTTTTCCAATGTCACACCAGTCTAATCATATATCACAGCTAACTCAGCTAACTCAGCTATAGTATTTTTGTATTTTTCAAAACGTTCTTTCAAATCCTCAGGCATAATGTCTATCATTTCGTCAGAAGAATTGTCATAACTATTTAGAATCGAAATCTCATTTTCATAAAAGCTATCGAAGTGTTCTATAGCTTTTTTCCCGTCTTCTTCAGATTTAAACGAGTCGATACCAAAATTAGTTCTTACCCAATCTTCTAAGGCTTTATTCTTCTCTTCATCAGAAGCATCTGAAGTGATGCCCAAAACGGTGTTTTCCCAATTTCCCTTTGCTTTTTGCAGCTCCTCGTCAGAAGCATCTGAGGCAACACCAAGGCATTTGCGTATTTTTTCCTCTATCACATTTTCTTCAACTCCTTCTACATGGTTGTTCATCAAATATAACAAACTAAAGTCAGTAAATGTTTTAGCAAATTGTTCTCCTTTTACTAAAATAGGTGCAAATAATTCACCAGCTTTTTGTGATTCCATTTGGTCAAAGGCTTCTTTCTTGTTGGAAAGAAAATCTTGGGTTTCTTGTGATAGTTTCAAGTTGGAATAGCCTGCCTTAAAATCGTCGAACTTCTGTTTGAAGTTCTGGAAAAAGGTAACGAAACCATCCCAGTTGTCAATAGCGTTTAATTCCGTTTCGGCTTGGGCGTATAATTCATTGGCTTTGTTCATCATATCTTTTTCCTTATTGCCACAGGAAGCCATGATGAAACCTATGATTACAACCGAAACAATAATTGTCAATTTTTTCATGATACTTTGTTTTTAGTGATATTAATAATAAAGTTGTTTAATGGCTGCAAAAATAGAAATAAAAAAAATCAAATACAACAGCATCAATTCCCCGCACAAGCCGCCGTGGCCGCGCTAATCACAATCCCAGGAATGTTTTCCAATTGATGCGCACACGATTCCAGAGTGGCGCCCGTGGTCAAAACGTCGTCGATTAGAAGAACATGTTTCCCTTCAAGTTCTTCGGGGAAACGCACCTCGAAAATGTCCTTCACGTTTTTGTGTCGTTCATCGGCTGATTTTTTCGTTTGTGTGGTCGTGTAAATTGCCCTGATGAGATATTTGTCGCCAATCGGGATGCCCGTCACTTCATTAATGCCTTGGGCAATCAATAGGCTTTGGTTGTAGCCGCGTTGTTTCTCGCGTCGGGGATGGAGCGGCACGGGAATCAGGTAGTCAATGCCTTGAAACAGAGGCGCATCTTTGATGGTTTTGCCTAATTCTTGGCCGAGGAAAATGCCCGCTTCCTTGTTGTCTTGGTACTTCAATTCGTGGATGATGTGCTGCACTCGGCCCGACTTGGCGAAGAAGAAACAGGCCGTAACCGCGTGGAAATTCACCCTTCCGTAAAAGGTTTGTGCCAAAGGGTTGTCGGCATGGAGTTCGTAGCCTGTCTTGGGCAAAAGGTAACGGCATTTCAGGCACACGTTTTCCTCGTTCCTGAGCAGCGGTTGGCCGCAGGCAGCACAAACGCGCGGATAGAACAAGTCGATGATACAATGAAGCCAGTCAAGGAAGGTCATGGTGCAACGTTTTTATTGTCCCAAACGGATGTATTTTCTTCGCGGAACCATAGGCTTCACTTTCCCCACCTTGCTTATTGTGTCGAGTTCGTGCTTGATTTTTCTGGCATCGGCGGCCTCGTCGAGTTCATACATCTTGTAGTCGATGGCAAAATCCAAGGAATCGGGGAGGAGTTCGTCGGTGCGGCCTTGCTCGCGCAGCACTTCGTTATACATGCGTCGGTTGCGGAGCAGTGTGGCCTGTCGGCGTGCCGACTTGTTGTATTTGTCGTAGAGGTATTGTATCGGGCTTGCGGTGATGGATACCATGCCGTTGCCAACAGGGGTGCGGCTCAGCCAAAGTTCGTCGAGGTCTTCATAAACCCGTTTTATCTCGTCGGGCGTTTCCACACTCGGCATGGTGATGAGCATTTCCTTGAAACTCTCGTAGTTGCTGAAAGGCAGCACGGTCACCTCGCGAAGGGTGATGGTTTCGGGATAAAGCCGGATGACGAGCGTGTCGGCGGAGGTGAGTGAGGGGTCGATGGCGACGAGGCGGCGAGTGTAGCCGATGCAACTCACCCAAAGCGTGTCGGTATCATGTGCTTGGATGTGGAACTTGCCCTGATGGTTGGTGATGGTGCCGCAATGCGCCATTTTACTGATTACATGCGTGTTGCGGATAGGATGAAGGCTGTCGGCAGTGACCACATAGCCGTAGAAGTCTATGCGCTTGCGCTTCGGTTCGTCCTCGCTTTGGGCGAAAGTGGTGGCGAAGCACAACATCAGGGCCGATATGACAAGAAGGCGTTTCAATTCTTGGGGTTTTGGACGGCTAAGATACAACAAATTGCAAACGATGAATTGTTTTTTTTATTTTTGCAGGGAAAAATTCTTTCGGAACATGAAAGCAAAGGCTTTTGCCATAGGATTATTCTTGATATCAGAAACTATTGCAACATAGAACAAAAATACATACCTTTGCAGCGGGTTGAAAGGACTGCCCAAACGGGACTTCGGCATCCTGACAACCCGAAAACAAGGAAACCAAGTATAATTAGAAGTCCCCTGTAAAAATCACAAAGCCATGAAAAAGCCACTCCTACTATTACTTGCCTTTGCGCTGGCTTCGCTTTTTGCCCAAGCCCAAGACTACTCTTGCGACTCGCTTTTGTTGTATGTCAAGCGCCCTGCCGAGGTGAGTGGTTTCAAGTTCTATCTTTCTTTCTCCACAAAGACAAGCGACGGAAACATCATCACCTGCATCCCAACGACATCTGCCTCTCTCTGCGGCGACTGGCTTTATAAGATAGACCCACAAACAGCTTCCGTCATCGATTCGGTGTTTGTCCAATCCGACAAAAGATATGTCGATAACACCAAGGAGTTGCTATTGACGGAGGCTCCCAATGGCAATGGCCTTATCCTCGCCAGACTCATTTACAAGGATGGCATCCAGTCGTTGTTGCGTATCAGCCATATCGACAACGACTTGAATGTGCAGCCCCATTCAGAGGCGGTGAAAGTGGTATTGGCAGATTTCATTGTAGATGAATTGCTGGGTATCTTACTGGAAGGCGACCAAATCGTATTGTCGTATCTGATGGACAAGCGCACGCCCGTTTTGATGCGCGTTGGACTTGACGGTTCATTCCATGAATACAGGAATTACAACAATCTGTTCCAATTCCAGTTTGTCAAGCACGGTTTTGCCCTTTACAATGAAACGCCTCGCGAATACGCCATATTTGATTGGGATGTTTGCGAAAACGACACTTGTCTGGTCTATCATGTATTTGACTCGCTTTTGGCACCCAAGGAAACCTTCGTGATGAACCACCACGAGTTTGGGTTTGACATCTACCCCGTTGGTCCTTGGCCATCGTATATATCGCTGACATTCCGCCCGATTCACATTCTTCCTTTGGATGACAACACTTTCGTTGAGGCCATTCAATACAAGCGTCTTAACCTTGTCAGGAGTGGAGCCTGCTTGTTGAAGTATGACATGACCACTCATGAATGTGTGGCCAATGCCCAGTTTGAGTCATGGCCTATCTATTTGAACCCTAGTAAGATGGGTTATCCCATTGGGATGGTCAAGTCGATGGACGGTAACATCTATTTCGCTTACCGCACCAACAATAACATAAGCGGTCAAGGTGGCCAAGGGAGGGCTTGGATAGGCATTGCCAAAGTGGATAGCGACTTGAACATCCTTTGGCAGCGATATGTCTTGGGGGGATGGTCGAGTTCTGACGTGTTCGTTCATTACTATTGCAATGCCGACGCTACGGCAGACGGCTTTGTGGTTACGGGTAAAGCCCTGAAGACGGGAGAAACCCTCAATTATTTCTACTATTTCGTCCACGACGATGGACTTGTTGGCACCTCTGAAGCCGAAGCCTTCATCCGCCCCTATATGTTCTACCCTAACCCCGCCCAAACCGAACTCCACCTGCAATACTCGCCCGACGTGCAACCCAAGCAAATCGAACTCTACGACCTGCAAGGCCGCATGGTGCGCTCGCAAAGCAAAGGTTTGGAAAACCTCAACATGGTTGGCCTGCCCGCAGGCACTTATACGATGCGCGTCATGTTGGAAGGCGGCAAGGTGTTCTCGGACAAGGTGGTGAAGGAATAATCTACCCCTTCAAAATCATCTTTTCCAGTCGATTATACCAATCCTCGCCAAACTTGCGCACCATCGGGGCTTTGAGGAATTTCCACAATGGGATGCCTTCGTGTTCGCCTTTGCGCTTGGCGGGCACACACACGCTCCATTCGTGGTAGAGAATATGCGTGAAGCCGTCTTTTTCCACCAAACGGATAGGATAGAGGTGGCACGAAATCGGTTTCCAAAAGTCGCATTTGCCTTCGAGATAGGCCTTTTCTATGGCGCAAAGGGCAGTGCCGTTCTCGTGGAAGTAGACGAAAGCACATTCCTCGCCGTTCACCAAAGGCGTGACGAGTTCGCCCGTTTCGTCGTAATCGTAGACATCGTTTTCTTCCACCACTTTGATGCCTTCGGGGCGCATATAGGGTTTGATGGCTTCAAGGTTGTCTTCAATTTGCTCTATTTCAGAGGCTTCGAGAGGTGCGCCAGCATCGCCGGCCACACAGCACCAACCTTTGCAGCGCGGCAGGCAGCAGCAGAATTGGGCGTTCAGGAATTCGTTTGTAACAACTACATTATCAAGTATTATCATGCTTGCAAAGGTAAAGGTTTTTTATTTAGGGCTGATAAAATTAGGTATATATTGTTGTAAAATAATCAATACTTTTTATCGTTATGGTTTTGAACAACAAACAAGCATGATGAAGCGATTTTTCGTAAAATACTGGTGGATTTTTCCTATCATTAACTTAGTCTGTTTGTTATTGATAATACCTTCTCTGAACTATGATTTATGGAGATTGGCTTCTTCTTTTATCATTGTCTTCATCTTATTAATGGTTATTCAGGGGATAATACTAATCCTTTGCCTATGTGAGAAAAAATGGTGGCGAGCCGTAGGTTCTGTATTCGGTGGTGTGGTTTGTTTTGTTGTGTTTTCATTTGTTTCTTTTGTTTACTTAATCCATGCCAGTTCTCAACCAGATCTTTTTGGGAAAGAACATCCAATTCCAGCAGATATGAAATGCGAAGAACCATTAGGGGTTAACTATATAAATACAGGTGATACAATGAGTTTTAGTTGGGATAATTTTAAACCCGTTGAGCCTATTGTTGATAGTCTTTCGAAAGATAGTTATTTGCAAATATGGAAAGATTTTCAAGGGGGGATGTATCTTTATAGTTTTTACTATCCAGCATTACCTGATGGAAAGGTGTTTTTGCGCTGTTTTGAGGCGACCGAAAACATCGAATTGTCGGCCTTTCGGTTACGAGCAGCATCATCTGTGGAAGTGAAAAACCATACTGGGTTTGGTGCGATAGCAAACAAACAAAAGTTTATGATTTATGAAGGAGATTGGGAAGATTACTATGCCGCTCGTATCGAAGTATGGCACAAAAATGCGAGAACTGGAGAAGAAACCAAACTATTGGAAAAGATTTATCGCGTTGAAGGTTGGATGAGATAAGAAAAAAGACTAATTTTGCAGCGAATTTATATTTGGATTGCTTCGCACCTCAAAATGACGCGAAGCGACAAAAGAATCTTGAAATTTCAATCTTTAAATCATTAAATTAAATAGTAATGGCTTTTAACCTCAGAAACAGAAACTTCCTGAAGTTGTTGGACTTCACTCCGGAAGAAATCAAGTTCTTCCTGAAACTTGCCGCCGACCTGAAGGCCGCCAAGTATGCAGGCACCGAACAACCCAAACTGACGGGCAAGAACATCGCCCTGATTTTCGAAAAGACCTCGACCCGCACCCGCTGCGCTTTCGAAGTCGCCGCCAAGGACCAAGGTGCTCACGTCACCTACCTCGGCCCCACTGGCTCACAAATCGGCATCAAGGAATCGATGGCTGACACCGCCCGCGTGTTGGGTCGCATGTTCGACGGCATCGAGTACCGTGGCTTCGGTCAGGACATCGTTGAAGAACTGGCCAAATACGCCGGCGTGCCGGTGTGGAACGGCTTGACCAACGAGTTCCACCCCACCCAAATCCTCGCCGACTTCCTCACCATGCAGGAACACAGCGACAAACCTCTCAACCAAGTGACCTTCGCCTACTGCGGCGACGCCCGTTTCAACATGGGCAACTCACTGATGGTTGGCGGTGCCAAGATGGGTATGGACGTGCGCATCGTGGCTCCCAAGGAGCTGCAACCCAACCAAGACCTTATCAACACCTGCAAGGAAATCGCCAAGGAAACGGGTGCCACTGTGACCGTGACCGACAATGTGGCCGAGGGTGTCAAGGGCTGCGACTTCATCTATACCGATGTTTGGGTATCGATGGGCGAACCCGCCGAGGTCTGGAAACAGCGCATCGACCTGCTTATGCCTTACCAAGTGAACAAGCAGATGATGGACATGACCGGCAACCCGAACTGCAAGTTTATGCACTGCCTGCCGGCTTACCACAACCTTGAAACCAAGGTGGGCCGCGACGTTCATGAGCAATTCGGCTTGGACGGCATCGAGGTCACCGAAGAGGTGTTCGAAGGTAAGAACAGCATCGTCTTCGACGAGGCCGAGAACCGTATGCACACCATCAAGGCCGTCATGGTGGCCACGCTGGGCGACTAATCACAAGTCCAAAAGCATCAAAAAAAGAAAGGAAC
>CACXQO010000094.1 GCA_902769815.1 uncultured Bacteroidia bacterium
CGATGAGGCAACAGACGGTTGCAAATTGAGTGATGTGGAAGAGATTGCTGGTCAAGGGATTCGGGCCAAAGTGGAGGACAAGACCGTTTGCGTAGGCAACGCGAAGATGATGGACGCGATTGGGGCAAAATGGCGCGATTGCGAACATGTCGGCACGATTATCCATGTGGCCATCGATGGGGAATATGCCGGCCATATCGTCATCAATGACAGAATCAAAGAAGACAGTGCGGAAGCCATTGCCGAATTGAAATCTTTGGGCGTGAACCGCACCGTAATGCTCACCGGCGACCGCAAGGAAGTGGGGGAGGATGTGGCCAAGAAACTTCAACTCTCTGAATATCATGCAGAATTGATGCCAGCCGACAAGGTCGCTTATGTAGATGAATTGCTCAACTCTAAACCTTCAACCCTCAACTCTCAACTCGCCTTCGTAGGCGACGGCATCAACGATGCACCCGTGTTGGCTCGCGCCGATGTGGGCATTGCGATGGGCGGTCTCGGCAGCGATGCCGCCATCGAAGCCGCCGATGTGGTCTTGATGGACGACAAACCCTCAAAAATCGCCCTTGCCATCCGCATTGCGCGACGCACGATAAGGATTGCCAAGCAAAATGTTTGGTTCGCCATTGGCGTGAAAGTGGCGGTACTTGTCTTAGCCGCTTTGGGCATTGGCACCATGTGGATGGCCGTTTTTGCCGATGTGGGTGTCACGGTTTTGGCTGTGCTGAACGCTATGCGGGCGTTGAAGGTGCAATGAACCTTCCAATCTCAGCAGTGCAATCTTGTTCTCCATCCCGCCGCCATAGCCGGTGAGATTGCCGTTGGCACCTATCACGCGATGGCAAGGCACGATGAGGCAGATGGGATTCCAGCCTACGGCACCTCCTACAGCCTGTGCCGAATTGATTTTCAGACGTTTCGCGATTTCGCCATAGGTCATTGTTTGTCCAAAAGGGATTTCGCACATGATTTCCGAAACCGACTTGCGAAACGGGGTGAGGCCGCCCAAACGATAAGCAGGCGTGAAATCGGGTTGGTGGCCAGAGAAATAGATGTCCAACCATCTACAAGTGTCGTGGAAAACTGACGGCAGAGCCGCGCTCGTGCGCAACTCCGCCGTTTTCGATTCATCACGCGAACCTTCAAAACAAAGTCCCGTCAGTACCTCACCATCGAAACACATCAACAGGTTATCGAAACCTTCGGGTGTATGGTATTTGAACATAAGCGACTCATTTATAGTTGCTTCAACTGCTCCACATAGTCGTCGATACGGTGCAACTCCGTCGGTATGTCGATGCCTTGTGGACATTCGGGCTTGCAATGGCCGCAGCCGATGCAATGGTTTGCCTGCCTCAAGGCGGGTATGTTGCGGTCGTAGCAGATGAGGAAACGCTTTCGGGCTTCCCAGTATTCTTTCGCTTCGCGGTTTCCGGCGGGCATGGCTCCATCGGTGATGCTCTTGTTGTAATAGCCGAAAATGGCGGGAATGTTCAGCCCGTAAGGGCATGGCATACAGTAGTTGCAGGCGGTGCAAGGCACGATTTTCAGTTCCATCATCTCTTCGGCAATCTTCATCAGGAACTCATCTTCCTCTGGCGTGATGGGGCGCAATGGTGAATATGTGGCTACATTCTGCACCAAATGCTCCATGTAGGTCATGCCGCTGAGTACGACGAGGACACCTTCTTGCGTGCCGGCATAGCGGAAGGCCCAACGCGCGACGGGCGTTTCAGGCTCGCGCTCCTTCATCTGCTTCACGATGTAGTCGGGTTGGTCGGCCAAGCGGCCTCCAAGCAAAGGCTCCATGATGACCACGGGAATACCGCGACGGTGCAGTTCGTTGTAGAGATAAGAGGCGTCGGTGTTGCGCGTGTTATACTCGTCGGCATAATGCCAATCCACATAGTTCATCTGGATTTGGACGAAATCCCAATGGTAGCGGCCTTCGTCGTGCCAGCGCAACAGCATGTCGAAGATTTCCACATCGCCGTGGTAGGAGAAGCCGAGGTTGCGGATGCGTCCTGCGTTTTTCTGCTCCACGAGCCAATCTAAAATGCCGTTGTCCATGTAGCGGGTGTCAAACAATTGGTGGCTGTCCAAGTCTTTGGTCGTGCCGCCAATGCTGTGCAGTAAAAGATAGTCAACATAGTCGGTCTGCAACTCCTTCAACGAGTTCTCGAACATGTTGATTGAGGCCTCTCGACTCCATGTTGACGGGCTGAAGTTCGACAATTTCGTTGCGATGTAATACGAGTTACGCGGATGTCGTGCCAAAGCAATGCCCGTGGCGTGTTCCGAAAGTCCCTTGCAATAGGCAGGCGAGGTGTCGAAATAGTTGACGCCATGCTCAAGGGCGTAGTCAATCTGCTGGTTGACCATCTCTTGGTCGATGTTGGCATCAGGATGGTCGCGGAAAGTGCCGCCGCCTTCCACTGGAAGGCGCATCATGCCGTAGCCCAAGATGGAGACTTTGTCGCCCGTGTTGGGATTGGTGCGGTAGGTCATTTCGCCCTGACCGTCGAGGATGCCCGTCAGGGGCTGGGGCTTTTCGTCGCCCGATTTGCAGGCGGAAAGCACCACCGATGTGGCCACTGCCGCGCCGCCGATATGTTTGATGAATTCTCTTCTGTCCATAACTTTTTGATTTCAAATTTATTATTTCGTTTTTTTTACTACGGATTTGACGGATTAAACAGATTTGATTCCGAAAAATTTTGGGATGCAAGCATCCAATTGATACGGATAGGATGTTGCCAATAGGAATCCGTACAAATGGGACGTTTGCGTCCTCTGAATTTGAAAGGAATCTGTCAAATCCGCGTAATCTGTAGTTTTCATATTAACCAATTTGGTGCATTTCATTACCCTCAACATAAATCGCGCTGAACGGTCGGGCAGGGCAGAGGTGCTCGCAAGCACCGCAGCCGATGCACTTGTTTTCGTCCACGGCTGGCACTTGCACCGTGCCATTCGGGCCTTCATAATCAATCATTAGGATGGCTTCCGTTGGGCAGTGGCGGGCGCAATTGCCACAACTGACTCCATCGCGAAGCACAACGCAATTCTCCTTGATCCACACGGCATGACCAACATGAATGGTGGTCTTTTCTTCGCGCGAAATGGGCTTGATGGCACCAGCAGGGCAAACCTCGCTGCACCGTGTACATTCGGGGCGGCAATAGCCGCGCTCAAACGACATGACGGGCTGCATAAGTTTCATAAAGTCGGTGGAGGGACGCAGCACATTGTTCGGACAACTCGAAACGCAAAGTTGGCAAGCCGTGCAATGCTTTTCAAAATGGCGCGCCGACACCGAACCCGGAGGCGTTACAGGTGTTTGGCGTTTCGGGGCTTTCTTGTCCTCGATGGCCGCCAAACCGCCATCCACTTTCATTTGGGTTTGGGCGAAGGCCGCTGTTGTGCCTGCTACTGCTGCGCCAACGAGGAAAGCGCGGCGTTCCGTATCAACGGGTTTGGATTCAGATGGAGCTTTTTTGGTGGTGTAATGCAGCGCGTCGAACTTGCATTTGTCTAAGCAATCGCCGCAAACCACACAACGCGAGTAGTCCACCGTACCGTTCTTGAAATCAATGGCTTGCGCCTTGCAGTTCTTTTCACACATGCCGCAATTTTTACACTTGTCCTTGTTGAAACGGACGCGGAATCCAAATCCAGGGATACGCGAAATGAAACTGAGGGTGGTGCCGACAGGGCAGATGGTGTTACAATAGATTCGGCCTTTGCGCCAAGCGAGGAAGGCCAATATTAATAAGGTGAGGATGGCTACCACGAAAGTCGTCACGCTGCGCGTCCAGATTTGGACTTCGGTGAAATTGTAGCGGTCGTTCGCGGCATCCATCGAGGCGAGCCAGTTGTTCAGCATGTCATACAATGGCTTGAACAGGCTGTTCACGATGCGGCTGTAGGCACTGTATGGCTCAAACAAGGTCGTGACAGGTGCAAAACCGATGATTAACGCAAGGGCGAACACGCCGAGGAAACCATAGCGCAGCACTTTGTTTTCCTTGGCGTAACTGAAATGGTTTTTCTTGGCTTTGCCACCGAGCCACGAGAAGAAGTCTTGCATGATGCCCAAAGGACAAATTACGCTGCAATAGATTCTCCCGAAAAGGAGCGCGGCAATGATGACCATAGCCAACACGCCGAAGTTCAAAGCCATGAGGGCGGGCAAAAACTGGATTTTGGCCACCCAGCCGGCCCAAAGATGCACTCGGAATCCAATGCCGAGCAAGAGCAAGGTCACTAAAGTCATTGTGACCACTTGAAGTGAAATTCTGATTTTTCTTAGCATATTGTTATGATTTTGAGTTAGTTCGTTTTACAATGAGTATACTTGCTTCATAAAGCAGATAAATCGGCAAGGTGACGAGCATCAAGGTCACGGCGTCGCCAGTCGGCGTGATGACGGCTGCCACGATGGCAATGGCCACAATCGCGTGACGACGGTATTTCTTGAGCGTTTCGGCTTGCAAAAGCCTGGCCTTGGCCAAAAGATAGTTGACGATGGGAATCTCGAACAAAATACCCATCAAAATGCTGAGCATCAGCAGAGTGGAAATGTAGGATGACAGCGAAATCTGGTTTTTCACCTCCTCGTACACCTGATAATTGTTGAGGAAACGAAACGAAAACGGGAAGATGACGAAGTAGTTCATCAGCACGCCGAGGACGAACAGGAAAGTGCCCCATATTAATATAGGTGCAGCATGGTGTTTTTCCTTGTCGTAGAGTGCGGGCGCGACGAAGCCATACGCTTGCCCGATGAGGTAGGGCGAAACCACCACAAGTCCCGCCCAAAGCGCCACTTTGATGTGCGTCATGAACTGCGCCGCCAATTCCGTGTTGATGAACGAAGCCTGAAAACTGCTGGGGCAAAGCGACTGCCAACCCGTTTGGGCGCAAAGCCAAGCCATCAGCCGATACGAGAGGAAGTCGTCTCGTGACGGGGCAAAGAGCAGGCCGAACAATACCTCCTTGAAGCAGAAGGCCTCCACGGCTCCTATGGCCCAAGCTATCAGGCAGCGGAACAGCACTTTCCGAAGCACATCCAAATGATCCCAGAAACTGCTGACCTCCCGCTCGCTCATCCCTTCGCGTCTTTTGGCTTATCTTCCTTGATTTCAGGCTCTTCAACGCCATTCACGCCGTCTTTGAAACTTTTAACGCCTTTGCCCAAACCTTTCATCAGTTCGGGGATTTTCTTGCCTCCGAACAACAATAGCACAAGCGCGACAATGATGATGATTTCAGTCGTTCCAATGGTAAGTAATTGCATAGTATTGAGGGTTAGTTAGTTTGAAACTGCAAAAATAGGAAAAAGATGCTTTTTTGTCAAATGATTTGCAGTAGATTCAAAACTTTTCATTTTTCTGCACTTTTTTTGTTGAGCAAAAAGAAAAAGTTGTACTTTTGCGCCCTCAAATCAATTCAATTAGTTACTAACCATTTAAAAGAAGGAAGTGTTTTAAAATGATTATTATTCCTGTAAAAGAAGGCGAAAGCATCGACAGAGCTTTGAAGCGCTACAAGAGAAAGTATGAAAAAACCGGCGTCGTGAAGGAATTGCGCGCCCGTCAACAATTCACCAAGCCCTCAGTCATCAAGCGTGCACAGCTGATGAAGGCTATCTATGTGCAGAAACTTCGTGAGGCTGAGCAGAATATGTGATTCATTCCGAACTTGTTGCGGAATCGCCCGCTTAGGAAAATAATTTTTTTAGGCAAACTTCGCCGTGAATTGGTAATTTATTACTAATTTTACGGCGAAGTTTTTGTTATGCTCACCAACGAGTTCATATCATACCTCCAAGCGGAAAAACGCTTTTCGGCACTGACGGTTGAGGCCTATCAACGCGACATGGCACAATTTGCTAGTTACCTGAAGGCTGAGTATGAACTTGAAGACCTTACCCAAGTGGAGAAACCGATGGTGAAATCCTACATTGTTCGCATGAAAGAAAAAGGTTTGGTCAACCGAAGCATCAACCGCAAAATCTCCACCTTGCGCACTTTCTACAAGTATTGCCTTCGCGAAAACCTGATGGAGAAGTCGCCCATGACAGGCATCAAGGCCTTGAAACTGCCCAAAACGTTGGTCAAGTTCGTACCCGAGGGCGATATTAATAAGGTGTCGTTTGGCGACGAGGCAGATTTCCCGACCTGCCGCGACCGGCTGCTCTTTGAATTGCTTTACCAGACGGGGATGCGCCAAGCCGAGTTGCGCGGATTGCAGGACGGCGATGTCGATAGGAGCGGAATGTTGCTGAAAGTTCACGGCAAGCGCAATAAAGACCGCTTTGTTCCGTTGTCAAAGGAGATGGTAAACATGATTGCACAATATCAGACCTTGCGCGATGCGACCTTCCCGACGAAGGCCGACAACCTCATGCTGAACGATAGGGGAGAGGCTATGACGCCGTCATTCGTATATAATAAGGTGCATCACATGCTCGAAGGCGTGACCACGCTGAAGCAGAAAAGCCCGCATGTGCTGCGCCATACGTTTGCCACGCATTTGTTGGACGAAGGCGCCAGTTTGGTGGCCATCCAGAAACTTCTTGGGCACGAAGACTTGGCCACAACGCAGATTTATGCCCACAACACGATTGAACAACTAAAGAAAATCCATAAACAAGCCCATCCGAAAGGATGACAAAAGAAAGGAGACATTATGAAAGTCATGATCAATTCAGTTCACTTCAAGGCTGACCAAAAACTTGAAGACTTCATCACGCAGAAAGTGGAAAAACTCTGCAGCAAGTACAGCGAGGTTATCAACGCCGAAGTGTCGTTGAAACTCGACAACACCGACACCCCCGAAAACAAGATTGCCGACGTCCGCCTTGTGTTGCGCGGCGACGACCTCTTCGCCAGCAAACAAAGCAAGTCTTTTGAGGAGTCGATCGACACTTCGATTGACGCTTTGAAGAAGCAGTTGGAGAAATACAAGGGTAAGAGCGCCAAGTGAGGCACTTGCCACCTCGTGACTTGATTGTCGGAGCCAGTCGAAAAACAGCGGCTGGCTCCGCTTTTTTGCTGTTTTCGTCGCAAAAACCAAGCATAGGCTTGAATGTCAATACAAAATTTTGTTATTTTAAATCATTGAATATCAAATATATAGCATTTCAAAGGAAAATTTTTTCAAAAAAAAGAGCGAAAAGGCATTGTCAATTCAAGAAAAGTATCTATTTTTGCACACCTTTTCAGCGGAGAAAGGGTGGCAAAATGAGCCGAAACGTTCTTTTACATCATGCCGGTATAACTCAGTTGGTAGAGTAGCTGATTTGTAATCAGCCTGTCGGCGGTTCGAGTCCGTCTACCGGCTCAGTTATTTGAAAAACACGGGGGAGTCGCATAGTGGCAATTGCAACAGACTGTAAATCTGTCCGGGTATCCGTTCGGTGGTTCGAGTCCACCCTCCCCCACAAGTCAAGCGGAAGTAGCTCATTTGGCAGAGCGAAAGCCTTCCAAGCTTTAGGTGGCGGGTTCGAGCCCCGTCTTCCGCTCAGATGAACGACAAGCCGATGTAGCTCAGCGGTAGAGCACTTCCTTGGTAAGGAAGGGGTCGGGAGTTCAATTCTCCCCATCGGCTCACTTTTTATGGGATAAAGTTTATAACCTTAAATAGAATAGAAAATGGCAAAAGAAAAATTCGAAAGAACTAAACCGCACGTCAACATTGGTACTATCGGCCACGTTGACCACGGCAAGACCACTCTGACCGCTGCTATCACCTTGCACCTGGCCAAGAAGGGTCTCTCGGAGGTCAAGTCCTTTGACTCCATCGACTCCGCTCCCGAAGAGAAGGAAAGAGGTATTACCATCAATACCGCTCACGTTGAGTATCAGACCGAAAAGCGTCACTATGCTCACGTCGACTGCCCCGGCCACGCTGACTATGTGAAGAACATGGTTACGGGTGCTGCCCAGATGGACGGTGCTATCATCGTTGTCGCCGCCACCGACGGTCCCATGCCTCAAACCCGTGAGCACATCCTGCTCGCCCGTCAGGTTGGTGTGCCGCGC
>CACXQO010000095.1 GCA_902769815.1 uncultured Bacteroidia bacterium
GACCAAATTACCATCCCAAATTTCTTCGTTGATGAGGTCGATGCCGTTATTCTCAGCCACTACTTGATGGTATTCGTTTTGGATGGACATCCATTGCGATTGGCAGGCGCGGTAGCCGAGGGTATCAATGAAACTGCACAGGTATTGTGGCTCTTTTACCGAACCGTCTTTCTTCACATAATAGAAATCTTGGCTCTTGCCATGGTTGTATTTGAGCCAATAAAGTCCTTTGTCGTTTATAATGGTCTTGACAATGTAAGCCCCATTGTACTCGCACACGATTTTGAGGAGTTTGTTACGGTAGTCCTCCCGTGAAAAGGTGGAAACGGGCAAAATGCCCTGTATTTCATCAAGATACACCTGCAAGCAGCTGTCTTGCCCGACGAGAATGAGGTTATTGAAAGCGTCAATGTAGAGTTTTTCAAACAGTTGGTCAAAGTCCTTGTGGGCTTGCTCAATGCCGTCGGTGTCTAAGACGACCATCGAGGAGGTTTTGGTCTTGTTCTCCAAAAGGTAGATTTTCCCATCCAAAAACGCGATGTCGGCGATGTTGCGGTTGGTTCCCGACCTATAGAAATCCTGATAGGCCGAAACGCCCACTTCCTGAAGGTCATAACTCATCTTCTTCATTTTGAAGCTGATATTGAGCGAGTCGCGCTGCAACAGCCTCGGCGCGAGGCTGACTACCGTGTCCTGATAGCCGATACAGGAATAATACAGGTTGACGGCCTCCGAGCGGTCATAAATCGGCAGTTCATAATGCCCTTTGGCATCGGTGCTGGTGCCGTAAGGCGTGTTCACGATGCTGATGTTCACGTTCTCCACGCCGAGGTTGCCGAAAACGGTGGTTTTGGTTTGGGCAAAAAGCACAGAACCAAGACAAAGCAATAGTATTAAGGTGAAAGCAGTTCTTTTTTCCATAAGTCAATGTGCTATTCTTGAACCGAATGTGCTTTATGATTCTCTTTCATATAAAAGATGCCATCGAAAACCCGTGCCCAATTTCCCAGCTTACAGTCGCCAAAAATAATGCTGTTGAAAACCATGTCAGTCCAATCTATCCTTTGGCTCAAATCGCAGAAGCCGTATTCCATCCCTCGTTGACTCAGTTGAAACTCCATCGATGTTGAGTCTGGCACAATCGCGGTGCTGTCGTTCGCATAGAAAAATCCCGTGCTACCGCCACCCGAAGTGAAAGCCAAAGAATACACCTGCCCAGGGAAAGCATCTTCAAGATGCTCACCCAAGAGCACAAACTTTTTGTACAAATCAGGTTCTGGCTCTTTCCCATACTCAATTTGGTCAATCTTTTTAGCTCCGTGGAAGTTGGCAGCCCAAATGATGACTTTTCTTTCGGGAAAATGGTTCAGGTACCAAATCACATTCTCGGCCATTTGTCGGTCGCGGATGTTGATGCCTTCGTTTTGTGCATCCCAATCGGTGAATCCCAACCTCACCTGTCCCGAAAACGCCAAGGCGTTGTCAATGGCCATGTCAAGGATGGCCTTCTTTTCCAAATCGGTTTCCTCTTCCAAGGCTTTTTGGGCATGGCTCATCTTCGAATTAAAGTAATCCAATTCGTTATGTGTCAAAGTGGTATCCATGCCCATCATGCGGTCATGAATAGCCATCAGGGAATCAAAAGCGCTTCCTCCTAACACGCTTGAAACGCTTGGTGAGGAAGCCAACAAATATGGGATGAGGAAATAGTCACCGAGGGAAGGATTGCAATCCATTCCCCAATACCTCACCTTGCCGTTGCGCATGGCCTCCACTAAAGGAGCGGCTTCTTTCGTTTGACTCCATAAACCATACCAGGCATTGGCAACATCAAGATAGAGGCTGTCGATGCACAACGATGGCAAAATGCCTTGCAATACGGCGGCATCAAGGAAGCCCATGCCTTCCAAAACGACATCATATTCATAGTCTGCGTTGAGATATTTGATCAGTCCCGACTTGATTTCAAAGGTTCTTCCGTCGGCATGTCCGGCCTCGCCTAAAATGACGATGCGCTTGTCCTTGACGGCGTTTTTGATTTGTTTAAAACTGGTGGATTCATCCGAAAAAGCGTGAAATTCATCGGCGATTTGTTGCTCTGTTGTTTTCGTACTGCAAGAGATGAGCAGTGCAAACAGCGACATAATTGTAATAAAGAACATTTTTTTCATGATGCGATTGTAATTATGAGTTTTAGTCTTGCAAACTTAAAAAACACCAATAAATGAGAATGCCGCAAAAAGCAAAAGAATGTAAATCTTCTTCATAGAACGTGATTTTTGAGGGTTAAACTTTATCAAATACGGGTTAAAATGCTGCAAAAATCATTCCATTATTGCAAAAAACTATTGGCAATAGATACGTTGAAAAGAAAAACTTCCTATTTTTGCAAAACCATTATTTTCTATGGAAAAGTGTAGTCAAACAACACAAATCAATACGAAACGGTGTAAATTATGCAAATTAGAAGAGATATTGAAGCCTTGTTTTTGGCTTGGAAGCAATCGGAGAACAGGAAGCCTATATTGTTGCAGGGAGCGAGACAAATCGGCAAGACTTGGGCTATGGAGAAGTTCGGGAAAGACCATTACGACTATTGCGTGAAGTTCGACTTCGACCGCCATCCCGAGTATAAAGACGCTTTTGCGAATTCCAAAGAGCCTGAACGGGTGTTGAAGGAGTTGGCCATTTATAGCAACGTGCCTTTGCTCCCCGAAAAGACACTTGTCATTTTCGACGAAATCCAGGAATGCGAGGAGGCGTTGAACAGCCTGAAGTATTTCTATGAGGACGCGCCACAATACCACATTATGGCGGCTGGTTCGTTGCTTGGGGTGGCTGTCAAAAAACGAAGAATGTCGGTGCCTGTGGGGAAGGTGAGGTTGGAAAGAATGTACCCCATTTCGTTCCGTGAGTTCCTCCAATCTTCTGACCCAAAGACGTTTGAGTACATTGAAACCATCCAAACGGCGGAACGCCTCCCCACGATAGTGCTCAACAAACTATTGCTTGAGTATAAGCGGTATATGGTTTGCGGCGGTATGCCCGAGGCGGTGGTGGCTATGCTCGAAAACAAGGGAATGGCCGCTGTCGATGAGGCCTTGCAGGGCATTTTGGACTTGTATGAGTTGGATTTCGCCAAATATGCCGACCCGATGGAGATACCTCGAATCCGTTCCATTTGGCATTCGTTGCCCGCGCAGTTGTCGAAAGAAAACCGCAAATTCATTTACAAGGTGATACGCACGGGCGCACGCTCGAAAGATTACGAGGATGCCTTGCTTTGGCTGAATGATGCTGGAATGATAACGCAAGTGTTCAATGTCTCCAAGCCGGGCATTCCGTTGAGCGGCTATGCGGAGCGCGATGCTTTCAAGGTGTATGCCTGTGACTGTGGTTTGCTGCGTCGGTTGGCTCGGGTGACTCCCGAGGTCATCACAAACGGCAATGCGGGCTTTACGGAGTTTAAGGGGGCATTGGCTGAAAATGCGGTGCTTCAGTCGCTGATGGTGCAAGCCGATGCAGAAGTGCCTTATTATTGGACTTCGGGTAATACGGCAGAAGTTGAGTTTGTCATCCAGCACGGAGCGGAAATCGTTCCGATCGAAGTCAAGGCGGAAGCCAATGTGGGAGGCAAAAGCTTGACCGTTTATAACAACAAATATCACCCGAAATACCGCGTGAGGTTCTCCACCAACAACCTTCAACGGAACGGGAATATGCTCAGCATCCCATCGCCGATGGCTTGCTGGTTATGGAAATTTCTTGAATGATAGCCTCGCTTCTATTTTATATTTGAGGCAAAATGGCCAACAGTCGTCTTCTACCGACTATTCCCGGTTCTTGAAACGTCGCTCCAAATCTTCCATACTTGCCATTAGTTCGGCGAAAGTTGGGCGCGGGCCGTAGATCATCGAATCGCACATTTTTTGATAGTCTTTGCGCCAATCGTCCAAATGCTTTTCAGGCGGAACGAGACGGATTCGACTGCGGATGTCGCCGCTATAATCCACTCCGACAATGGAGGTGAACATCTCCCTATGGTGGCGGATGCTTTCCCACAAATGGTCGTCTTGGATAGCAGCTATTGCGAAATCCTTGTCCATCATCCGGTTGAGGTCGTACAAATGCCTTGAGCGACGATTGGCAGGAAGTGTTTCGTGGTCGATGGAAAAGAGTTCGTGAAGAAGAAAAACTTTCTCCAAAAAGGTCTTTTGTGGTGCTGCGGTAATAACTTTCGCTTGGACAATGTCAGTACTGATTTGCGGCAATGTTTCCTCAATGATAGACTTGACTTGCAGTTCGACTGTAGGTTCCATTAGCGACCTTGCCCCGACTTCCAAGACAATCATAGGCTTGACATAATCGAGGAAAACGGGCAACACGGATTGGTAATAGATGTAGATGTGGCGCGGCTCAGGATAAGTGCTGTCACCTTCGCCGTCAGGCTCAATGGCTATGCTCAAGAAATCCTGTAATCCGTACCGTTCTATTTGTTTGGCGATGATGTTTGCCAATGCTTCCCTCACAAATAGTGATGATGATTTGCGCAACTTTTTCAGTTGTTTTTTGGTCGGCTCATCGTTTAGCCCGAAATAGGTGTAATTCACGGCTAAGTCAATGTCTTCAGAGAATCGTTCAATCAAATTGCCGTTCTTGCTCAGCGAAGTTCCGCCCTTGAAAATGATGTGCTTGCTCAAATCGGAGTTGAAAATCAGTTGCAACATAACTGTTACCCAGAAATCTTTTTCAACGGCTTGCTCGGGCAACCCCATCAAGTTCTTGCATTGCATCAATACGGTTTGCTGCTCCGTTTTAGTGAGTTGTAGATAATTGTTCATACAATTCGGTGATTAATTTCCTAATCCATAAAGGCATCAGTGTCATATCGTGTGTCGTAAATGGCTCTGGATGGCGTTCCAGCACTTTTTTCAGTTGGTGCTTATGTTCATCGGTAACGTTTTTTTCGCCCATTTCCCTCAAAGCGGTGGTGATAAGCATGGCTAATTTGTCTTTGAACGCTAGTTTTTTCGGCGACACGTGGCGAAAGAGGATGCCCCTCCCATTCTTGATGTTTACTTTACGGTTGCTGCCGTCGGTCAGATACACCACATTCATCGGCACTTGGGTCGATAGCCCCAACATATTTTGGGCCAATGCTCCGGCGGGAAATATCCTAACTTTGTCGCGTTTGGCAATCACTTGTGCAATGGTTTCAAACGTAGGGTGTAGTGTGCCCAGCCCTAATGTTTTGTCCACTTTTGGGTAGCAATAAATGCCGTGGCATATATGCAGCAATGTGCCTTTTCGCGCCATACGGCTGAGGGCTTTTTGCACCGTGTCAGGGTCGCCATAATGGGCGTATTCTTCCGTTGAAAACACAGTGCCCTTGCCGCGTTTTTTTAGTGATATAAGTATTTTATTATCAATTGAATATAGCATTGTTTTTTGCAGTTTTTGTCGGTTTTATATCAAATAATTCCGACAGCAAAAATACATTATTTTTCCGACAAAACACACCTTGCGGCCATTTTTTCATTCCACCCTCACCTGATACAAAGCCTTCCTTTTATTAATCCCCGTCGGGTAGATGAAAAATAAAACCCCGTCGTGGATTCTCAAATTCTGTGCAAAAGGATAGCCGCTGAGGTCCATCACGGAGGTAACCGTGCCGGTTTTCAGGTCGATGCGCTTCAGGGTATAGATGCCGTCGGTGACGAAAAAGGTGTAGAACTCCTTCCGTGCCGCGTCCACCATCATCTTCTGCTTCCAGCGGCGGTCGGGTTCCATTTTGCCGTTCCATTTGCGGTATTCGTGGAAGGTGAGGGGATAACGTTCAAGTTCGTTGCCGACGGCATCGAAGACGATGGTTTCGTGGTCGGTGTAGGCGAAGAGGTAGAACTTGTTGTCGATGGCGTAAATTGGGTTGTAAATCGGGTCGGCGACCCAAAAGTTGGCACCGATGCCGCCTCTTGTATGCGTTAGTAGCCAGATGTCGTCGCGGCCTTCCTCGTCCACGATGTAATGGAGCAGTTCAGGCTCTTCGTCGCTGCCCAAACGATGGCGGTAATAGGCCATCTCCTTGTTGTAATAGAAGTAACGCCCTGTAATGAAAATGCTGTCAATAGCGGCCAAAATGGTGGAGAATTTATCTTGGAAAGTCTTGCGTGACATTGAGTTATAGAAATTCATCTGGCCTTTCTTCCCGTTTCCGTACTCAATGAATCCCAGCTGACTGGCTTGGTAGTCGTTGAGGGCGTAATTGGCATTTCGTGCAGCGTGTCTCCGTCAAAGGAAAGGTGGAGCAGGGCGGAGTTGCGGCGGCGATACGCAATCATATAGATGCCGTCTTCTCGGATGGTGTAGTCAATGACGGTCATCACGGGATTGTCGAATACGATGCGAGGGGCATTGGCCGTCACTTCCACCTCAAGCAGTTCATGGCTTTTGGTTTTCATCCTGATGGTCAGGTTTTTGCCGTTGATGTCTTTTTCTTTGATGGTGTAATAAGTAGGCTCGAAGACCATGTGGGCGAAGCGGAGTTTTAAGCCCGATTTGGCCAAACTATAGGTGAATCGCCCTTGCTCATCAGTGACCGAGACGAGGAGTGAATCATGTACATAAACACTCACGTTTTCAATAGGTTTGCCGTTTTCGTCCTTGCAGTAGCCTTGGATGATTTGGCGTTCTTGGGCAATGGCCTGATGGATGAAAACCATGCCGAAAAACAGCAAGAATAGAGTAGACTTTTTCATGGTAAATGTGTTTTTTGACAGGCCAAAAATAGAAAAAAATTCAATTAGAAATAAATTTATTCCGTTTTAATTGACTTTTTTCAACAAAATGCCATCACATTCCATTTTTATTCATGCGCCTCTCCCCTCATCTCTCTATAATCCGGCAGATGGTCGAGGGGGGACATGGATTGGCCTTCCACTTGATAGCAATAAGTGACCGTGCCGTTGGTCAACAACAGATAGCGAGGGCGCAATGTGGAATGATAGCGCACGGCCTGCTCCAACACGGCTTGGGTGAGTGGCACACTCCCGGCCTTGCACTCCACAATCATTAGCGGCCGGCCATCGGCACCGAAAACAACGGCATCGGCACGCTTGTCCAAACCGTTCACTTTCAGCGAATACTCCACAGCAATAAGCCCAGCAGGCACTTTGAGATGTTCCACAAGCAAATACAACACCTTTTGCCTCACCTCCTCCTCGGGCGTGAGCAGCACAAACCGCTTCCGTAAAGGGTCGAAAACAAAGTTCCGTCCCTCGCGCTCCTCCGTCTTGAACCATTGTAACCTTTGCCCAACCATAGAAAACACAATTAAGCCGCCAAAATTAAACAAAACAACAATTCAACTCTCAACAATTCAACATATTCATTACCTTTGCCCAAAATTCCGCGCCATGAAAAAAGCCATCCTCCCCTATTTGGGCCTCGCCGCCCTGCTCTGCGCCTGCACGCAAAAAACGGATTCGATTGTCGGCACTTGGACGGTCGACAAAGTGAATGTCCAATTCGATGAACGGCGCAGCACGCCCGAATTGGTGAAACAAATCGGCGAAATGGAAAAGCAGAATACCATCGTCATCGGTCCAGACTCCCTGCTGACTTTCAATAATTTGGAAGGCGAAACGCAAGGTCGGATGAGGCTTTCAAAGGATGGCACGATGACTTGTGACGGAACTGTTTTCGGTCTTTGGGAAGAAGGCCGTATCGTCACGCGAACAGACTCGCCGCTTGGGGAAATCTTAGTGACCTATCGGAAGAAATAATCTCACGCAGAATATGTAGAATTATGAGAATAGCCCGATAGGATTCCCAAGATTCCGCGATTTCTGCGTGGAAAACAATCTTATTCCTCAGTAAATTGCAAACTATAAACTATCGATTCCAATTGCAGCAACTGGTTGCGTTTCTTTTGGTTAGGCTCGTAATAGTAGCCTTCCACCGTGACGAGGTTGCCCGTGCGACTGTCGGCGAAGGTGTAGGAAACGAAGGGGCCTCCCATAAAATCGTTCACCACACGCCACATTCCGCGCATCTCCACCGTGTAGCCAGCAGGAAAGTCCTTGACATTGGTCACCATAGGCGGTACAAACTCAGTTTCAGTGGCCATGTAGGAGCCTTCCAACGGGCCGGGAATGTATTGCTGCAACATCATGTCGCGCATGGCCACGAGGCTGCTCGTGCTGAACTGTAGCGTGTCCTTGTAAGGTGTCTGGTAGATCACGATGCACGCGCTGGAGCGTTCCTGTTCCTTGCGAATCCACATGAAATCAGGCTCGTCCTTGGCTATGAAGAAACCTTGCGGAACGATGAGCGTGAAGCCGAATTTCCTTGCGATGGCGGCGGCGATGGCCTCGTCTTTGGTGGGACGAAACACGTTCAGGATGCGATTGCGCTCCACCTTGTCGAACCACTGCTGGTAGACTTCCTTCTGTTTTTCAAAGAGTTCCACCCACGAGGTGATGTCGGGCGCACTGATTTTGATGTAACGCTGCGGCGCGGCCCAAAGGTCTTCAGCGGTCTCGGCCACGGCCTTCTCAAGGCTCGGCTTGATTTCAACCTCGATGATGTTCTTGTGCTTCTTGAACATATCGGAAAAGCCTGCCAAGTTGATATGCGCCAACTCGTTGCGCGACTCAGGCTGGGGCAAACCATACTGATAGTCAAGGAAGAAATGGCGGAGCGAATCGCCAATGCGACCATTCCATTGCTCATCGTTTTGGGTGACGACCATAATTTCTGAAGTACCGCCTACCGAACGGTCTTTCTTCGCTGTGCGCGATTTGTCGCCGCACGAGGCCACGAGCACGGCCAACGCGACGATTGCGATGATATTGAAATGCCTTTTCATAATATTGGATGTTATTTCTTGATTTTCAACTTCTGCCCCACCTTTAAGTTATTACTCTTCATGCCGTTCCATTTCTTGATGTCGGCAACTGTACAATGGTATTTCTTGGAGATGGAGGCCAACGTCTCGCCCTTTTTCACCACATGTGTCTTGACAGTCGGAGTCGTCACACTCGTTTTTGGCTTCTGACTTTTTCCTGTGCTTTTGCTCACCTGAGCCATAGGTGAACCCGATCGATAGATGGTCAGCCTTTGTCCGACATGGATGGTTTCGCGCTTGAGGTGGTTCCAATGCTTGATGTTTGAAACGGAAACATGGTATTTCCTCGCGATGCTGGCTAAGCTCTCCCCTTTCTTCACCACATGGACAAAGCTGTCGCTCATGGCCTCCACCTTCTTTTCGATGATTTCCTGCTTCACTACGGCCTTGCTCTTGTAGGCATAAAGACTGTCTTCAAGTTGTGCGAAACGCAGGCAGTATTTCATCGGAAGGCGCAACACATAAGGGTAGTCTTTCGAGCCGGGAATGATGCGTTTGGTGTATTGCGGGTTGAAGAAAACGAGGTCTTGCATTGACACGCCGATGCACTCGTTGATTTGGTCGAACCCTACGCGGTCATGCACCAAAACCGTGTCGGTGCCATGCAACAACAGCCCCGGATTGACAGGATAAAGGTTATGTTCGGTGGAATAATTCATCAGGTAGGTCACGGCGATGAAGGCTGGCACATAGCCACGGGTTTCCTTGGGCAGATAAGGCCAGATGGCCCAATAGTTCCTCACGCCGCCCGCACGCATGATGGCCTTGTTGACCGTTCCCGGACCAGAGTTGTAGGCCGCCAACACGAGAAACCAGTCCTCGTAGCGGGCGTAAAGGCTTTGCAGGTATTGGCAGGCCGCCACGGTTTCCTTCATCGGATCGTAACGCTCGTCAACCAAAGTCGTGACACGCAAACCATAGTATTTGCCCGTGCCTAACATAAACTGCCACAAGCCTTTGGCACCTGCCTTCGAGCCTGCCGTAGGATTCAACGCCGATTCCACCATAGCCAGATATTTCAGTTCCAAAGGCAGGTTGTATTGGGAAAGATACTCCTCAAACATCGGGAAATAGACATAAGAAAGGCCCAACATTCGACTTGACTGCTGGCGGCGTCGAACCGCGTACAATTCGATGAACGACTTCACATGGCTGTTGAAAGTCAAGGGAATAGTGGTTTTGCGGGCCAAAGCCTCAATGCGCTGCTGATAGATGGAATCATCAAATAGGGGCACCTCGTCTTTGTCGTAGTCGTAGATGTTCATCACGGCGGTATCAATATCGAGGTAAACATCCTTGAAATAACTGATGCTGCCCACCAAATCAAGCATTTCCATCACCGCCGACTCATCAACGACCGCCTTGCCTGAATTCAAGTCCTTGATTTCCTGCTCTTCGAGTTCCACTTCGAGGCTGTCGGGAACGGAATTGTCAGGCACATTGACTTGGGCAAAAAGGGAAGCAAACGGGAAAAGCAGTATGAAGACAAGATGCACGTATTTCATTGGATAGGGTTTGATTATGATTTGTGAAACTTCTATGAAGCAAACGCAAAATTAGGAAAAATCATATACAAAAGGCAAAAAAATATGATTTTGGAGGTACAATGACATACGGAAACAACCACTGAGGCAAATCAACAGCGTTTCTGAAATGCCAGCCGCTCATTGCCGTCCAAAAGGTAAATGATGCCACAATATTGGTAACCATGCCTTTCCAAACCTTTCCGCATGATGATGTTTGCCTCGTGCGTATCGATGCGGATGTTGGAAACTTGGCTTTCGCAATAATCCAAAAGCGCGTCCAAGATGCCGTGCGAATCGGGCGTGCTGGCGATGCGGTGGATGACATAATAAGGCTCATCGTCAAGCCATTGGCCGTCATAAATGACATTGTAAGTCACCTCGGGGCTGGGCAAAAGTGCAAAGGTGCCGACAACCTCTCCCCTATCATCAAGCATAACGTGGCTGCCACCTAACTCAATGTCTTTCTTGAACATGTCATCACGCGGATAGCCGTCGGGCCATTGGAAGGTGTTGCCATAGCTGCGCATAATCTCTCGGGCTTGGTCGCGGAGGTTGAGGATGGTCGGCAGGTCGGCCATAGTGGATTTTCGGATGGTGTAGCTCATTTCGTTCCAATTTCAAAAACCGTCAAATCAGCCACTTTCATGTCCACCACTTGAATCAAGTCCTGCGGATTGAGCTTGAATTGCAAGCCGCGCACACCTGCGCTAACGTAAATGTAATCAAACAGTTCGCAAGTCTCGTGGATGAAAGTCGGGAACGGTTTCTTCATACCAACGGGCGAGCAGCCGCCACGGATATAACCCGTCAGGGGCAGCAGTTCCTTCATCGGGATGAGGTCGCAGCTTTTGTTGCCCGTGGCTTTGGCAGTCTTCTTCAGGTCGAGTTCGTCATTTCCCGGGATGACGCAGACGAAAAAGCCTATCTTGTCGCCTTTCAGCACCAAGGTCTTGAACACTTGGTCGATGTCCTCGCCCAATTGGTCGGCTATATGCTGCGCCCCGAGGTCGTTCTCGTCCACCTCGTAAGGAATCAATTCATACGCAATCTTCCTCTGGTCGAGGATGCGGCAGGCGTTGGTTTTGTTTATTTTTTCTTTGGGCATATACTTAGTTTTTATGATTCAAACAAACCATCCATCGTCACCTCACTGTTCACGATGCTTCGGTACATTCCGTCAGCAACTCCAAACGTGGTGACAAATGTGTGTACAAGTGATTTTGTTGTTTTCGTTTGCGTCCGAAAAGTTTCCATCCTGTCGCGTAATAGTTTTTCGTAGTCCTCCGAAATCCGATAAGGATGCTCCGAAAACTTCATCTCGCAAAGATTGATGACGCGGTCAGCCCTGTCAATCAACAAATCGACTTGTGTTCCTTTTTCTTGGCTTTTGGCAGCCTTCGGTGGCACATATCGCCACGCCGATGCTTCGGTCGAAATCCCACCAATGCCTAAACTCCGCTTCATTTGTCGTAGGTGCATAAGGCAAACCAATTCAAACGAGAAGCCTTGCCACGCCCCCACACTGCGCGACTGTAAATTGTGACTCCACCATTCCTCATCCTGACCATTAAAGCCCTCAACAAAGCGGTAATAAAACAAGGTGTAGAAATCCACCAAGCGGTAAATGGCTCCCTTGTTTTTGTTGCCAAATTGGGAATAGCGGATGACAAAATCGCAACGTTCAAGGTTGCGCAACACCTTGGTCAATACTGTGCTATCCATACCCGTAGCCGTCAACATTTCATCTCGGGTCAAACCCTCGCGCTTGTCATTCAGCAACTTGACAATCTCGGTGTATTTTTCCGTATGACTGAACAAAGAATGATACAATTCTTCAAACTCCGTCTTAAGTTCTCCGTTCTTTCGGAAAAACAACCTATCCACATTTTGGACGAGGCTCTCTTTCGGATTCAAGAGGCTATAATAAAAAGGAATGCCGCCAAGAATCATATACGCCTGAAGGATTTGGTAACGGTCCCACGAAGCTTTTCGATGGGCCAAGAAGACTTCGGTTTCATGCAAGGTGAAAGGCCGCACATAGATATTGCTGGTGATTCGCCCGTGAAGTCCGCCTTGATTTTCAACGAGTTTGTCAACCATCCATGAGGTTGATGAACCGCTGGCGACAAAGACAATGTCGCTTCGTCGCGAAGCCCAGCCATTCCAAAACATCTCCAAAGCATCAACAAACTCCGACTGCGGCGTGTCAATCCAAGGCATCTCATCGAAAAAGATGACTTTACGCTTGTCGTCAGGCATGGTTTCCAAATATTCCTCCAAAGCATCAAAAGCATCGTCCCAGTCGGAAAACTTGGGCTGACGTTCTAATTGCGCATATTTCTTCAAAGCTTTGCCGAAATTGCGCAACTGCTTTGCCTTCGAAAGCCGATGGCCTCCTGTATATGCAAAGTCAAATTGATGATGAAAGAATTGGTCAACAAGATAAGTTTTGCCGACACGGCGACGGCCATACACAATGACGAACTCCGACCTGTCAGAATCCACACAATGTTGAAGTTCAGCCTTTTCTCGCTCGCGACCAATCAGGATATTCTTGTTATTCATTCCGATTTAATTTTGCCGCAAAAATAACAAATCCATCTTTCACAGCAATAAAAGATGTGAGCAAAATTACTCAAATCTCACTTTTTTTCATAGATTTGAGAAGATTTGCTCACACTTTTTCGTCAATCCAATGGCTTACTTCCTCCTCTCCTCCACCCATTTCCGCGCATTCACAAACGCCTCCATCCAAGGCGATACTTCGTCGTTCTTGCGCTCGTCGGGATAGTAGGCCCACTGCCAAGGCAAGAAGGCTCTTTCGAGGTGCGGCATCATAGCGAGATGGCGACCGTCATTAGAGCAGACCGCTGCTGTGGACCAGTCGCTGCCATTGGGGTTGCCTGGGTATTCGTCCTGGCCGTAGTTCATCACGATTTTGTACTTGTCGCGGAAATAGGGGAAGTAGAAACGACCCTCGCCGTGGGCAATCCACACGCCTAAACGTCTGCCCGACAGCGACTTGAGCATCACACTCTCATTCTGGGCAATTTCCACGTTGAGGAAGCCTGACTCGAACTTGTGCGAGTCGTTGTGCATCATCACGGGGTGTTCCTCGTGGTCGGGATAGAGCAGGCCGAGTTCCATCATCAGTTGGCAGCCGTTGCACACGCCAAGGCTCAACGTGTCCTCGCGGGCGTAGAAGTCGTCGAGGGCTTTCTTGGCCTTCTTATTATAAAGGAAGGCTCCCGCCCAGCCTTTGGCCGAGCCCAGCACATCGGAATTGGAGAAACCGCCGATAAAGGCAATCATATTCACGTCCTTCAAGTCCTCGCGACCCGTGGCGAGGTCGGTCATCGTGACGTCGCGCACGTCGAAGCCGGCAAGATAAAGCGCGTAGGCCATCTCACGGTCGCATTGGCAGCCTTTTTCGCGGATGATGGCCGCATTGATGCCCGTGGGCTTGCGGCGGTGCAGGTCGATGCCGAGGCTGGCCGCCGTGCCAGTGAAGTTTCTGCCAAAACTATAGTGCAGATACTGTTTCTTGTAGTTCATAAAACGTTCCATCGCCTTGCGCGGGCCGCTCTGCTTGCGGTCGAGCAGGTACGACGACTTGAACCAAGTGTCGCGCAGCGCGTCAATGTCGAAGATATAGTTGTGGTCGGCGTTGGCCTGAGGCTTACCAATCATCTTGAAAGTGATGCCAAGTTCGCGCAACATTCGGTTGGCGATACCGTCGTTGGAGACCTGAATCACCACCGAGGGCTTCTCGCAGAACAGCACGGACATAAAGTCTTCGGCGTTGAACGCGCTCAAATCGAGGTTCATTCCATAAGTCGTGTTGGCGAAGTTCATCTCCAACAGCGTGGTAATCAGGCCGCCTGCCGAAACATCGTGACCGGCCAAAACCAAGTTGTGCTCGATGAGTTTCTGGATGGCGTTGAAGCATTTCTTGAAATAATTGACGCTCTTCACATCTGGCACCGCCTGACCGATGGCACCAATGCTCTGCGCGAAACTGCTGCCTCCGAGTTCGAAGCCGTCTTTCGAGAAGTCGATGTAAAGGAGTTCGGTGTTTTCGTCGGCTTTCATCACGGGGCGGACGACTTGGCGGATGTTGGAGACCTCGCCCGCTGCGGAGATAATGACCGTTCCTGGAGCCACAACTTTCTCGCCGTCAGGGTATTTCTGCGTCATTGAGAGGCTGTCTTTGCCCGTCGGAACGTTGATGCCCAAGGCCACGCAATAGTCGCTCAAGGCTTTCACGGCTTCATAAAGTCGGGCTGTCTCGCCTTCCTGTTTGGCAGGCCACATCCAGTTGGCACTCAGAGAAACACCTTCGAGGTTACCTTCAATCGGTGCCCAAAGGATGTTCGTTAAGGCCTCGGAAACCGAAAGGCGCGAAGCGGCGGCAGGGTCAATCAAGCCCGCAATCGGGGCGTGACCCAAAGCCGTGGCGATGCCGCGCTTGCCGTTGTAGTCCAAGGCACTGATGCCGAGGTTGCTCAGCGGCAACTGAATCTCACCCACGCATTGCTGCTGCGCCACGCGACCCGTCACAGAGCGGTCCACCTTGTTGGTGAGCCAATCCTTGCAGGCCACGGCTTCCATTTGCAGCACGTTGTTGAGGTACTTGTGAATATCTCGTTTGGTATAACTGATTTTCTTGAAATGATAAGGTTTGGTCTTGTCGTGCAAAATCGTTTTGGGCGCACTGCCGAAGAAATCGGAAATGGCCAAGTCGATGGGCGCCTTGCCTTTCTTGCGAACAAAACGAAGTCGCTCGTCACCCGTCACCTCGCCCACTTCATAATAAGGTGCGCGTTCACGCTCAGCGGTTTCCTTGATGATTTCCTTGTCTTTCTTATTGACTAACAATCCCATACGCTCCTGCGACTCGTTTCCGATGATTTCCTTGTCGGACAAAGTCGGGTCGCCGACGGGCAGGTTATCAACATAGACTACACCTCCCGCGTCCTCGATGAGTTCGGAGAGACAGTTGAGGTGACCACCCGCGCCGTGGTCGTGGATACTACGGATGGGGTTGCAGTCGCTTTCGGCCATCGCGCGAATCACGTTGCTCACGCGCTTCTGCATCTCGGGGTTGGCGCGCTGCACGGCGTTCAGTTCGATGGCGTTGCTGTATTGGCCCGTATCGACACTCGACACGGCACCGCCGCCCATCCCGATGCGGTAGTTGTCGCCGCCGAGAACGATGATGACATCGCCCTCTTCGGGTTCCAACTTCTTGGCATCCTTCACCTTAGCAAAACCAATACCGCCTGCCAACATAATGACTTTGTCGTAGCCCAACACACTGGGTACGCGACCGTCTCGGTCGCCCTGATGCTCAAAAGTCAGCAGACTGCCGTTAATCAGCGGCTGGCCGAACTTGTTTCCGAAATCTGAAGCACCGTTTGAGGCCTTGATAAGGATTTCTTCCGGTGTCTGATAAAGCCATTTGCGCGGCTCAATGTCCTTCTCCCAGTCGCGGCCTTGCTCCGTGCGAGGATAGGAGGTCATATAAACGGCCGTGCCTGCCAAAGGAAGACTGCCCTGACCTCCAGCCAAACGGTCGCGGATCTCGCCGCCGCTGCCCGTGGCTGCGCCGTTGAAAGGCTCAACGGTGGTCGGGAAGTTGTGCGTTTCGGCTTTCAGCGAAATCACCGTCTCGATGGGCTTGATTTGGAAGGCCGAAGGCTTGTTCGGCTCGGCGGGCGCGAACTGCTCCACCTTGGGACCAAGGATGAAAGCCACATTATCTTTATATGCCGAAACCAACTTGTTCGGGTTCTCCTTCGAGGTTCGCTTGATAAGGGCGAAAAGCGTGTTGGGCATCTTCTTTCCGTCGATGACGAAAGTGCCGTTGAAAATCTTGTGGCGGCAGTGCTCGGAGTTCACTTGCGCAAAGCCATACACCTCACTGTCAGTAAGTTTGCGTCCAATCTTTGCGGATATGCCTTTCAGGTAGTCCATCTCCTCTGCGCTCAAAGCCAAACCTTCCTGCTGGTTGTAAGCCTCGATGTCGTCGATGTATTTCAGCGGTTCGGGCTTGCGGTCGATAGCGAACACGTTCTGGTCGAGGTCCTTGTAGCGGTTTTGCAGCATCGGGTCAAAAGGCGCGTCTTTCGACTCCACCTTTTGGAACTCCTCAATGCGGACAATGCCCTTGATGCCCATGTTTTGGGTGATTTCGACAGCGTTGGTGCTCCAAGGCGTAATCATCTCGCGGCGCGGCCCGACGAAATATCCTTTCACCGTGTCATTTTGGATTAATTCGGCCTTCCCGAAAAGCCAAGTGAGTTTGGAAACGGTTTCCTCAGAAAGAGGAGAATTGGAATCAACGGCGATAATCCGCTGATTGTCAGGTTGAAAAAAGCATATCATAAGCGCAAGGTTTTATGCATAAAACAATGGCGCA
>CACXQO010000096.1 GCA_902769815.1 uncultured Bacteroidia bacterium
AGGCTCGACTGGCATATCCATGTTGCCCGTCTTGACGGCGGCAATCTTGTCGACCACTTCAAGACCCTCGGTCACTTCGCCGAAAACGGTGTAGTCGCCGTCAAGGTGTGGCGTGCCGCCGATGGTCTTGTAGGCCTGACGCTGTTTGGCCGACAACACCTTGCCTGAGCGGTTCTCGAACATGTCAAGCCATTTGTCGTCATAGGTTCTGCCTTGCACAATGTAGAACTGCGAGCCACTGGAAGCCTTCTTGGGGTTCACTTGGTCGCCTTGGCGGGCGGCTGCGAGAGCACCTTTCTTGTGGAAATGGTTGTCCTTGAACTCGGCGGGAACGGTATAACCCGGGTCTAAACGGCCGTCCTTGTTCTGTCCGCCCTGAATCATGAATTGGTTGATGACGCGGTGGAACGGCGAGCCGTTATACCAGCCCTCGTTCACCAACTTGATGAAGTTGTCGCGGTGGAGCGGCGTGTCGTTATACAATTTGGCTTTCATCGTCCCCATGCTGGTCTTGATGACAACAACGGTTTCCTTTTCTGTGTTTTTCTGTGCCTGGCAGGTCAACCCGACCAATACCAAAGCGGCTAAAATCAGTTTTTTCATATTCGATTTATAATTTAAGATTTAAAATTCAATTTATTCATTCACAATGGAATAAGTCACTTCCAAGCGCATTTTCTCGCCTTGTGTGGCTTCGGGGCCGTTCACTATCCAGCGTTGCGCGTTGTAGGCCGCCCCATTGATGCCCAAACTGAGTCCCAGATTCTCCTTCTTTTTCATTATCATGCTTTGCAGGTATTCCGAAATGCGGAAAGTGACCGATTTGGTGCTTGCGTTGTAAGTGCCACCTAAGTAACCGGAGCCTTCGAAATAGTCGGGCAAGAGATAGGTGCTGCTGTCGGCATTGAAACCCAACAAAATCAATGTGGAAGGAGCAGAGAAACAAGCTGTGTCGACCGACAACGATGAGGCCGGAAGAATGAGCTTGGCCTCATTGACAACGATGTAACTGTCCTTCAACGAATCAGTCCAATGGCTGAGATTGGGGAACAAGACATGCGTCCTCACTCCGCCCATCGTTTGAAGATACACCGTCGACTGACCCAAGTCCCATTGCTCGTCCAAAACCTGACTGACAAACTCAGGGCTGCCCTGCGTATAGTCGTGGTCAAAATGGTTGAAATAGGTATCAGAAGTGGTCACATAATAGTTGTAGCGCAAGGGCTTGTCGGGCGTGGCGACATTATGGTAATAGAGTTGCAGCATCGTGAAAGTGTTGCTCGTCAGGTTGATGCTGCTGATGGAACCGTTTTGGCTCACAGGGGCGCAAGTGACATGCAAGCCATGAAACGCTTTCTTGAAAAGGTCGGGGCGGGAATAAACCGTGGTGTCGAGATTGATAAGGTAATTGCCCAATTCCTGACTCAGTGGAATGCGGATGACAGGCTGCCCCACCGTGTCGTTGGCGATGACGCTCGCCTTGGTATGCGGATGCGGGCGAAACTGGAAACCATTGGCGTGGTCGATGTTATCGGTAGCCACGGTCGAATGGTTGTAATACGAGTTTTCCATCGAAAGGGAATCGCTCAGCATATAAACATGCGCCGTTTGCATGACAGTGGTGTCGCCGTAGCAGCCCGCAAGGTAAAGTTGGAGCACCAAGGAGTCAACCACTGGATTGGAGCCGAAATTCTGTCCGGCCACCGAAAAGCGGAACTGGGTATAGAACCCCGCCTCGGTCGTGCCAAACACGGGGTCGTTCATAGCACCAAGCAGGGCATAGGTCGCGTTTTTGGTCATGATGGAGTCGAGGTAGGAATGGCAGACGATTTCCGCCGTGTCGGTATGGTAGACACCGATGTAGTTGTTCTCCGAAATCAGGTTGTTGCCGATGGATTCAGGCGACTTCTTGCACGCCGCAAAAGCCGACAACAGTATGCCAATCATTAACGCCAAACAGGTTCGAGCGGTTGAATGATGTGTTTTCATTATGTTTTTTATTTTTTCAGGAAGGAATCATAGAAATCATTGCAGGCTTGGGCATAATGCACCTGCTCCGGATAGGTGAGCACGGGCTTGCTGACGGTCTGCAAATGAGCCTCAATCTCAGGATTCAGGTGGTCAGTGCAAACCACAACGCCGTCTGAATAGTCGATGGCGGCCTTGGTCAGGTTGACGTAGTTGGCCTCCTTGAAATATTTGAGGTCTTTCGAGGTCATACCCGGCAGTTTCATCTTCTTGTCAAAACCGGGATTGAAGTTCTCCTCAAAGCCGTCGTCGTAAATCGAGTAGATGATTTTCGTTTCGTTGAAGAGCGGGTTGTCCCTCACGTTCATGGCTCGTTTGATGTAGACTGGCATGAGGGCCGAAATCCAGCCGTGGCAGTGGATGACGTCAGGCGACCAGTTAAGTTTCTTCACCGTCTCGATGACGCCACGGGTGAAGAAGATGCAACGGCTGTCGTTGTCCTCGCAAAACACACCCTTTTCGTCATACATCAAGTGCTTCCTCTTGGTGAAGAAATCGTCGTTGTCGATGAAATAAATCTGCATCCTCGCCTTTTGGATGGAGGCCACCTTGATAATGAGCGGGTGGTCGGTGTCGTTGATGATGAGGTTCATGCCCGAGAGGCGAATCACCTCATGGAGTTGGTTCCTCCGCTCGTTGATGACGCCGTAGCGGGGCATGAAAATCCTGATTTCCTTCCCGCTTTCTTGTGTGGCTTGGGGCAGATAACGACCGACGAGGCTCATCGGGGTTTCCGGCAAATAGGGTGCGATTTCCTGATGGACGAATAATATTCTTGTTTTGGTAGTCATGGGCTACAGTTTTGCTTAGAAACTACAAAATTACGCATTTTTTTTGGAATAACGCAAATAAAAATAAAAAACCCTACCTTTGCAAACACAAACCGCAGCCCGCTATGGAAAATCAAGAACATGAATGGGAGTCGAACCTCAAAGTCACAGAAGGCGTTGATGGTCCCATCCAAGTCAACCCCAACGCTTTGGAACGCATGAAACGCAACCAACAGCAACTTATGCCGTTGGACTGGTATGTTGAAGGCATCCTCAAAGGCGACCGCGTTGCGTTGAGCAGGGCCATCACCTTGGTAGAGAGTGCCTTGCCCAAGCATCAGGACTTGGCGCAACAAATCATCGCGGCCTGCCTGCCCCATGCGGGCAAGGCCTTGCGATTGGGCATTACGGGCGTTCCGGGCGCGGGCAAAAGCACCTTCATCGAAGCTCTTGGCGTTCACCTTTGCGACAAGGGACAAAAACTTGCTGTCCTTGCCATCGACCCTTCGAGCCAACGCTCCAAAGGCAGCATTTTGGGCGACAAGACCCGCATGGAAAACCTTTCCGTGCATCCCAACGCCTACATCCGTCCTTCGGCCTCGGCGGGCACTTTGGGCGGCGTGGCTCGCAAGACAAGAGAAACGATAATCCTTTGCGAAGCAGCGGGTTATGACACCATTTTCGTTGAAACCGTGGGCGTGGGCCAGTCGGAAACGGCGGTACATTCCATGGTCGATTTCTTCCTCCTTATATTAATCAGCGGTGCCGGCGACGAGCTGCAAGGCATCAAGCGCGGCATCATGGAGATGGCCGACGGCATCGCGGTGAACAAGGCTGACGGCGACAACGTGATGCGTGCCAACCGCGCCGCTGCCGAATGTCGTAATGCGCTGCATCTCTTCCCCTTGCCCGAATCGGGACAAGAGACCAAGGTGCTGACTTGCTCCGCTTTGACGGGCTTCCAAATCGACGAAGTGTGGCAGATGGTGGCCGACCACGTCCAGGCCATCCGCGACAACGGCTATCTTTACAAGAAACGCGCCCAACAGGACGTTCAAATGATGTACGACTCGATGGACAGTGCCCTGAAAAACGATTTCTACCAAAACCAACTCGTTTCCGACCTTCTCCCCTTGGTCGAAAGCGACGTGCGCGGCCAGCGGATGAGTGCGTATATTGGTGCGCAGAAGTTGTTGGATGCTTATTTTAATATGCTGAAACGTTGATAGTTACAACTCGTTTTGTTCGTAAACCAGCGGAAAGTGCCAAAAAAATTGCGATTCCGCTGGTTTACGCACATTTTAATATAGATTTATTTGATTTTCAATAGATTTACTTGAACAAATCTTCCAAATCAACCTCGTTTTGGATTTCACCGACAAAAGCGTTGTGTACCAAACCGTTTGTGGTTACCATCACGGTATGAACCGCACTTGAAGTCGCCGTGACTTCGGCAAAAGTGGCCTTTTTTTCAATAAGTTCCTGCTCATAGTCGCCCGTGATGGCATATTCTTTCTTGCTGTATTTCATCTCGCACAGGTCAATAATGCCGTCGCTGCGGTCAATCAAGAGGTCGATTTGCACACCTTTTCTTTTGGTTTTCTTGTCGGGCAGGCAACGCCACGCATATTCCTCGGTCAATACGCCGCTGATGCCCAACTTCATCTTGATTTGGTCGACATGCCAGAGGCAAACCCGCTCGAAAGCCAATCCGCACCAAGTGTTGTATTGTGGTTTTCCTTGCATGGCTTGCCAATAATTCTTGCCGCGACGCTTCCCTTCAATGAACTCGTAATAAAACAACGTGTAATGGTCAATCAATTGGAACATTTCGTCCTTCACCCTCTTTCCCATCATGGAGTAGCCTCGAATAAACCCACACCATTCCAAGTCGTGAAGAATCTCGGTAAACTTACCGTTGTCCTCAAACTTGCCCAACTCAATCAGTTCCAATCGCGTCAGACCTCTCTTCTTCTTGGCCAACAATTCTATGACCTTGGTATAACGCTCTGGCTTTTTGAAAAGAGAGGCGTACAACATATCAAACTCGTCATAAAGGTCGCCATCTCTTGAGAAAACGAGCCTGTCAATTTCTTGTGAAAGGCTTGCACCTCGCTCAAGCAAACTCCAATAGTATGGCACTCCGCCAAAAACCATATAGCCTTCCAATATCTGCTTGCGGGTCAGCACAACACCACGCGACTTCAGCAAATCTTCACATTCCCGAAGCGTGAATGGTTGCAGCGTAATGCGATGGTTCAAGCGATTATGAAGGCCACCCTTGTTCTTGATGATTTTCTTCACCATCCACGATGTTGCGCTGCCGCAAACCACGAACACGACATCTTTTCTTGCCGAAGCCCATCCGTTCCAAAACGATTCCAACTCCGTCAAAAAACCGGAACGCGGCGCATCCATCCAAGGCAGTTCATCAAGGAATATCACTTTCTTGCCTTCCGGTTGCAAATTGATGTATCGTTTCAATTCACCGAATGCAATCATCCAATTGGTCAGCAGTGCCACATCTTTCAACCCGTGCTCTTTCAAAGCCATTTGAAACCGAGCCAATTGCTTGCGCGAAGAAGTTTTGGCCGATCCGGTAAACTGGAAACAAAACCGATTGCCGTAGGTTTCCCGAATAAGGAAGGTCTTCCCCACGCGGCGGCGACCATATACGGCAATGAATTGTGAATATTCCTCGGTAAGGGCCTCCAGCAAGATATGTTTTTCTTTCTCTCGTCCTATCAACATATTGGTGTGTATTTTGCGGCAAAAATAACGGTTTTTGTTCGTAAACCAGCGGAAAGTGCCAAAAAAATTGCGATTCCGCTGGTTTACGCACATATTATAATATAAAAACTTGGTTTTCTTTTGATTAAAAAAACAAATTATCCAAAACCAACTCGTTTCCGACCTTCTCCCCTTGGTCGAAAGCGACATGCGCGGCCAGCGGATGAGCGCTTACATTGGGGCGCAAAAGCTGTTGGATGCTTGTTTTAATATGCTGAAAAGATAGCGATTTTGTCGGAAACTCGATTTTTTTGGAGAAAACGACAAAGAAGTGCTGCTTGATGACCTTTTAGGGTGAGTTGTGTTTCTTTGACTTACTATCAATGGGGCTTGGAGGATGTCGGGGATGCGCCTCAAAATGAAAAAAACTATTCCTCTTGCTCAAATTTCGTTTAATATGACTTGAAAAACTAAATATCCTATAGGGTATTATTTTTCTTACAATTCGACCAACTTCTCTTGGATGTTATTGCTAATTATCGTGGCATCCAAGTGCTTTTCCTTTTCCAAAGCACAAATTACAGTATTAATCCACTCGTTGAACGAGATGATGACTGATATGTGGCCTAGTTTAGAAAGCGACCAAAGAGCAAGGCCGACAATGCTATACTTGTAATCGTGAAAAACGAGTTGGCCATTGTGGTTGCGGACAAAATGGAGAGGCCAAGAAGTTTCATGTTTTGCAGCCCAAATCATAGCAGCAGAGGCATCTTCTTCAGAGATTTTGCGATTGGTCTTGGCCGAAATAAAGGCATATTTGAATGGGGTTAATCGCTCTTTCGGGAGCGGATATCTTTTATCCTCGCAAACTTTCAATAGCAAACTGGAATATGCTATGCTGTCGATAATTCCATCCATTTCATTCTCGATGGTCTTTATCTTTTCTTTCAAGTATTCCGGGGATTCAAATCGGGTGAGGACTTTCAGTAATTTGTAATTCTCCATGTCGGGCAACCAATAGGACTTTACCACATCGAGGTACTCGTTTTCCCAAAACAAATAATCGACAAGTTCAACGGCTTCGCCTTCCAAATAAACGGTGTCTGAATATTCCATAACGAAGTATTTTGAACACCAGACGACATCTGTCTTAACGGCTTTTTTCATGAAAGCGCGGATTATCTTTTTTTGATCTTCAAACGATTGGTACTCAAATCGTCTTTGCAATTCTCTGCGTGATTCATGCACTTTGCCGCTTTTGCTATTGCTGAAGTCGTCGAGCAGTTGTTGAATTGGCTTATTGATTCGTTTCGGTTTTTTTTCGTTTCGTGATGGAATAATCCCTTCTATGTATTTTGCAAGCTCCATGATGTTGTCGTATTATGATTCGGCAAAAAAACAACAAGCTTCGGCAAGAATAATGTGGAAGCATGAGCAAATTTTTTACTTATGCTGTAGTTTTGCATAAGCATTTTGTACTTTTGTGCTCGAAATTCTAACAGAAATGGCTAATATCTTTCTTTCGACAATTATCAACACTCACGAGCCCCAACCAGAAGACAAGTATCCCTTCAATATCCCTGTCATCAAGCATTTGAAGGAACTCAATTTTACCACAAGCGTCACCTATATCATAGGAGAGAATGGTAGTGGGAAATCAACACTGCTGGAAGCAATTGCCGTAAGAATGGGAATGAATGCAGAGGGAGGTGGTCGAAATTTCAATTTCAGGACTACAGAAACACATTCTGAACTTTATGAAGCTTTAAGGACTGTCAAAACACCTTACTATTTGTATGATAACTTCTTTTATCGTGCCGAGAGTTTTTATAATGCGGTTTCCTATTTGGAGTCATTACCAGACAACCCTTTTTATTCCTATGGAGGAAAAAGCCTACATGAAAGAAGTCATGGAGAAGGGATGGTAAACTTTTTTGAAAACCGGCTTGAGCAAGGATTTTACATATTCGACGAACCAGAGGCGGCTTTATCGTATCAGAATCAGCTAAGATTTCTATTGTGGATGAAGAATGCCGTCGATGCTGGCAGTCAGATTATTATTAGCACACACTCACCTGTCATCCTCGCCTATCCAGATGCAACTATTCTTGTCATTGGCGAAAACGGCCTTGAACCAACAACATACGAAGATTGCTACATCTACCGCGACATGTATGCCTTTGTTAGTAATGTCAAACTAATCCAACAGGAGTTGGGGCTATATGATTAAACTGTTTTTATGCTTGTGCTTTGGTTTTGCATAATTGGTTTGTATCTTTGCGCTTTGAACAAATTGATAATAATATGGAAAGGAAAGAATTATTCGAAAAGTTTATAGAAGATTGCAGGAAAGCCAAACAAATATGTGGTGCTGGCAACCCTAATGCCAATATTCTTCTGGTTGGGCAGGAACATTATTCTCCTAAACCGATTATTAATGAAGAGGATTGGAATAGTTATCTAAATGACAACTATAGGTATTGTAAAGAACGTACCACATGGGTAGTTGATAACAAATCAAAAACTTGGTATTATTACCAAAAGCTTGTAGATAAATCTATTGGCCGTGAAACAAAAAGGTCAAAAACAAAAGATTTTGAAGAATTTGCATTTACGACAGAGCTTAACAATGAAGCGAAACCATCAAGTCGAATAGAGGGTGAAAACAAAACCCAACGGAAAGAAAAAAGAGAGCAATTACATAAAAGAATTGCCCAAAGACTACAACTTTTCAAACACTCGGATTTTATACAGTCTTTTCCTGTAATTGTCTTGGCTTGTGGACCATACATTGTAAATCGAAAGGAAAAAGGATTGCTCCAAACAAATGACACTTTTAATGTAATTTTTGATGAAGATCAAAATGAACAAGGTGTTCCAAAAGGATGGCATAAGAATGGAAAAATGTGGTTTGCCACGCATCACAATCCCCATGATCCTACAAAACTGGTTATTCATACATGTCAACTCAGCAGAGCAGACAAAGATTTGTTAGATGAAATGGCAAATGTAATCAACGAGCATTTACACCGCTTTGGTTATTTATAGAGCTTCCTCAAAGCCTCAATCTCCTCGATGATTTCGTTGCGGAATGATTGGGGTTCTATTATTTCCACGTTTCCCATATAGGAAAGTATCTTCTGCTTGAAATCAAAAGTCGGACGAAGATCATAGGAAAAGACGGTGAAACCGTCATCCTCTGAGATGATGTTTTGTGACTCGTGGAGCGGAAGTGTTTTCAAGTATTTTGCCTGAAAAGCATTTGCCTTTAATACAATGTGTTGCTTGGGGGTGGCATCCTTGATGATGCCGAAACAATCGCTGAAGAAATCGCTGATGGAGAAATCCTTTGGCATTTTGAAGTTACCGCTGTTTTTCGTCAGGCTGATGATACGGTCGAGGGAATATGTATGAAGCGTGTCGTTTTCGGGGTTCCTTGCCAGCACATACCAGCGACGCTGGAAAATCTGTACTCCATACGGTTCCATGTTCCGATACATCTTCTTCTCTTCGGCGTAGAACTTCTGATATTCCATATCGAAAGTGCAATTGTTGTTCATCAAATCAATGATGCCGATAAGATAGTTCTGACCAGATGGAATGTCCTCCAGACCGATTCTGTCTTGAAGGCTTTTGCTTTGGCCGATGATGTTGTTCAGATTGAAAGTCTCAACTAACCATTTCAAAATATGGTTTTGATTTTTCAGTTCTTCCCTGTCGCTGATATAATAGCGGTTGGTCTTCCTGTCGCAACAGATTTCGATGTTGAAAGTTTCCTGAATTTCTTCTTTGTGTTGCTCGAAAGTCCTTTTAGGATAAGCCCTTCCTTCTGACAGCAAATCGTAACGCTGCCATTTTTCGTTGATTTCATCGAAGGTAATGCCTCTTTCGCCTGCACGATAGATGGTGTCGAGCAGCCACACATAACGCCTGATTTTGTCTACTATCATTTGGGGTTAATTTTAGGCAAAAGTAGTGTTTTTTGCGCTTTTCGTCTCATTTCGTTGAGGAAAATGACGGACATAACCACAGCATGAGCACTTACATTGGAGCGCAGAAGTTGTTTGATGCTTATTTTAATATGCTGAAACGTTGATAGTTACAACTCGATTTGTTCGTAAACCAGCGGAAAGTGCCAAAAAAATTGCGATTCCGCTGGTTTACGCACATTTTTTGTAAAGATGTGCCCTGGCGAGTCTCTACAAAGCCATATCATTCAGACAATTTCCGATACTCCTCCGCCTTCGCCGCATCATCATTAATAAGGTACAACTCGTAAAGGTTGCGGCAAACTTCCTCGCGAACATTTTTCTCGGCCTCCGTGAAAGGCCCTTCGCCTAGTTTTTCCAATACGCGCTCGTATTCTTCAATCAGTTCAATGCCTTCCTCGCCGTTCGACTCCATCGTCTTGGCGTTGTTGAATGAAATCATCCAGTCTCTTAGTGCCATATTTTCTTTATTTTTCCTGTTTTCGCAGAATGTTGAACTTTTATTTCTATCTTTGCGCAAAAATACAAAAACATTGAATTGGCAACAAAAAAACTACAGATTATACGGATTAAACGGATGCCGATGCTTGAATTTGGCAGTCAAGGTTTTGGATTTTGCGAACATCCGTATCCATCCGCAACGAAGTTGCAAAATTTCAAACTCCGTTATCTGTAAAATCCGTCAAATCCGTAGTTAAATATTTGAATATTAAATCTTTAAATCTTAAATAACAAAATCGTAATGGACCAAAGAATTTCCATGAACCCCAATCGTCTGGTGCAGTACCTCCAAAAGCCTGCATCGGAATTCACTCGCGCCGACATCATTCGTTACTGCGAGGAAAACCAAATCGAATTCGTCAACTTCCACTATTGTGGCTGGGACGGCAAATTGAAGACCCTCAACTTCGTGATTCACAGCCTCGAACACCTTGAGAGCATCCTCACTGCCGGTGAGCGCGTCGATGGTTCGAGCCTCTTCCCCTTCATCGAAGCCGGAAAGAGCGACCTCTATGTGGTGCCGAAGTACCGCACGGCCTTCCGCAACCCCTTCACTGAGGTCCCGACCTTGGACATTCTCTGCTCTTTCTACAACCGTGACGGCGAGCCTTTCGAGAGTTCACCAGAGCACATCCTGCACAAGGCACACGAAGTGTTCAAGAAGACCACAGGCCTGCAAATGGAAACCATGGGCGAGTTGGAGTATTACATCATCGCCGATGACGAGGAAATCTACGAAGTGCCCGACCAAAAGGGTTACCA
>CACXQO010000097.1 GCA_902769815.1 uncultured Bacteroidia bacterium
CTGTAATTTAACGGTAATTTTTGCGATATTCAAAGCACATTCACAAAAATAAACCCCAAATTTTTTAATTACCTCACAAATTTTTCGCAACTTTGCAGCGGAAATAAATGCGGAATGCGGAATAAGTCCCACGCATCGCGTCCCGCAGTATCGCGTCAACAATTAAACGATTCAACAGTCAACAATTCAACAAATATGAAAAGAGACGAGAAAATCTTTGATCTGATTCGCCAAGAGAAAGAGCGTCAGATGCACGGAATCGAACTCATCGCTTCGGAAAACTTTGTCAGTGAGCAAGTTCTGGAGGCTATGGGTTCTGTCATGACCAACAAATACGCCGAGGGTTATCCCGGCAAACGTTACTACGGCGGCTGCCAAATCGTCGACCAGAGCGAGCAAATCGCCATCGACCGCGCCTGCCAATTGTTCAATGCCACTTTTGCCAACGTGCAGCCCCACTCGGGCGCTCAGGCCAACATGGCTGTGATGCAAGCCCTGCTTGAACCCGGCGACACCTTCATGGGCCTCGACCTCTCACACGGCGGCCACCTTTCGCACGGCAGCCCGGTCAACGCTTCGGGTATGCTCTACAAGCCCGTTGCTTACCATGTCGCCAAGGAAACCGGTCGTGTCGACTACGACGAGATGGAGAAGATTGCCCTTGAGTGCAAGCCCAAACTCATCATTGCCGGTGCCTCGGCCTACAGCCGCGACTGGGACTACAAGCGTATGCGTGCCATCGCCGACCAAGTGGGAGCCGTCCTTATGGCCGACGTCAGCCACCCTGCCGGCCTCATCGCCAAGGGCCTCTTGAACGACCCGTTGGAGTATTGCCACATCATCACCACCACGACCCACAAGACCCTGCGTGGACCTCGCGGCGGCATGATCCTCATCCGTCACGACTTCGAAGACCCGCGTGGCCGCAAGACCCCGAAGGGCGAAGTGAAGATGATGTCCGCTTTGATTAACAGCGCCGTGTTCCCGGGCATCCAAGGCGGTCCGCTTGAGCACGTCATCGCTTCCAAGGCCGTTGCTTTCGGCGAAGCCCTCAGCGACGAGTACATGGAGTACATCAAGCAGGTGCGCACCAACGCAAGCGTGATGGCCAAGGCCTTTGTTGACAAGGGCTATCAAGTCATCAGCGGCGGCACCGACAACCACTCGATGCTTATCGACCTGCGCGGCAAGTTCCCGGAAATCACCGGTAAGATGGTCGAAAACACCCTCGTTCTTGCCGACATCACCGTCAACAAGAACATGGTGCCCTTCGACAGCCGCTCGCCATTCCTGACCTCCGGTCTGCGCGTCGGCACGCCCGCCATCACCACCCGTGGCCTGAAGGAAGACAAGATGCCGCTCATCGTCGACATGATTGACGATGTCATTGCCGACATCAACCCCGAGACCAAGACCGCTTCGGAGGCCAAGATTGCCGCCGTCCGCGCCGAGGTGAACAAGATGATGAAGGACTACCCGCTGTTTGCTTGGTAAATCCGATCGACACCTTAATTATTAATGGTCGCTCCATCGCAGGGCGACCATTTTTTTGCGCCAAAATCAGAAAAATTGTTCTTGCTGTTTGAAAAACTCGTACTTTTGCATCCCGTATTTTTAATTCTAAGCACTATGAAAACCACTAAAAAATACGGGTTCGACAACGAAAAATACCTTAAAATCCAGTCGGAACACATCAAGGATCGCATCGCGAAATTCGGAGACAAACTGTATCTCGAATTTGGCGGAAAACTCTTCGACGACTTTCACGCCAGCCGAGTGCTGCCCGGTTTCCAACCCGACAGCAAACTGAGAATGTTGTCGCAACTGATTGATGTTGCGGAAATTATCATCGTCATCAGTGCGGTCGACATTGAGAAAAACAAAGTACGCGGCGACTTGGGCATCACTTACGATGTGGATGTGTTGCGCCTCCGCGATGAGTTTATGAGCCGTGGTTTCATGGTGAATTCGGTTGTGGTCACGCACTACAACGGTCAAGCCAGCACCGATGCTTACCGCCAACGCCTTGAGCGCATGGGTATTAAGGTGTATTACCATCGCATCATTGAGGGCTATCCGAACAACGTCGCTCTCATTGACTCGGAGGAAGGCTTTGGCCGCAACGACTATGTGGAAACCACACGCCCCTTGGTGGTCGTCACGGCTCCAGGGCCTGGAAGCGGCAAGATGGCCGTCTGCCTGAGCCAGTTGTACCACGAAAACAAGCGTGGCATCAAGGCCGGTTATGCCAAGTTTGAGACTTTCCCTGTATGGAACCTGCCGCTGAAGCACCCCGTCAACGTGGCCTACGAAGCCGCCACCGCCGACCTTAGCGACGTGAACATGATTGACCCGTTCCATCTTGAGGCTTACGGCGATACCGCTGTCAACTACAACCGCGACATTGAGATTTTCCCCGTGCTGAACGCTATTTTCGAGAGCATTTACGGCGAAAATCCCTACAAGTCGCCGACCGACATGGGTGTTAATATGGTGGGCTATTGCCTTAGCGATGACGAAGCCTGCTGCGAGGCCTCAAAACAGGAAATCATCCGCCGCTATTATGCCGCACTCTGCAACTTGGCCAAGGGAAAAGGCTCTGAAAACGAGGTGAATAAGATTGCTTTGCTGATGAAACAGGCCAAAATCACCACCGCCGACCGCAAGACCACCATCGCTGCGAAGGAACGGAAGGAAAAAGAAGGTGTGGCATCCTCGGCCATTGAGTTGGGCGACGGTACCATCATAACCGCTCACACAAGTGCCCTGCTCGGTCCAAGTGCGGCCTTGTTGCTCAATGCAACCAAGCATCTCGCGGGCATCGACCATGATGTGAAACTCATCCCGCAGGCCATGATTGAGCCGATTCAGAAGACCAAAGTGAGTTTTCTGCACGGCAACAATCCGCGTTTGCACACAGATGAGGTTTTGGTCGCCATTTCGATGCTCAGCCTATGGGACGAGAACTGCAAGAAAGCCTTGGAAAGCCTTCCGCAACTGAATGGTTGTCAGGTGCATAGCACGGTGATGCTCAGCGAAGTGGACCAGAAAATCTTCAAGAAACTCGGCATTGGCCTCACTTGCGACCCTGTTGCCAAGAAATGATTTTTCTCACGCAGTAGTTTTTCTCACGCATAAAACGCAGAATTTTATGAAGCGCAAAGCGACGCCAAGTTTATGTCCGGTAGGTTCTGCGATTTCTGCGGATTCTGCGAGAAACAAGAACTGTTTTCGCGTGAAACTATTTCAGTAAGCCCGTATTGCCCTAACAAAGAACTTCCTGTCTTTCAGCGAATCGGTGATGACGATTTGTCCGTCCTGAAGGCGCACGGTAGCCGCACAGCGTGTGCCCGTTTCCGTGCTCGACCAATAAGTTTTGTCCTCCAAAGTCGGGTAGCCCAACGAGTCAAGCGTGGCGTTCACCAAGGCTTGGTTTTGCAAAAGTTTGCTCAATTCGCTGCTTGAGGGCACATACCATTGGTTGCTGCTCACATGACAATAGTTGTAATACACTGAATGCCAAGTGTTTCGCTTGTGACTCCATTGGATGGCTGGATAATGGCGCAGGTCGTAGTTCGACATGAGGATGTTCGTGTTGCGCCAGCCGTCGTAGGGGTTGGTGGCTCCTGTCAGGCTGTTGATGTAATTGGGTTCGCACCAAGGCAAATTGGTTTCTTCAAGGCTGACCATCAGTCCGTTATGCGCACCGTATGTAAGGAAAACGATGCCCTCTAAGGTGTCGTTGCGAAAATAGTCGCCGATGTTGTAAACAGGGTCATGGTGCGAGGGTAGGGGAGTGTTGCCGCTTGGAGAAGGAGTTTCGGATTTTTTGCACGAGGCCAAGGCAAACAAAAGAATTGCTATGACGAAATAGGAGTTTTTCATTGGTGGAATTTTCGGCAAAAATAAGAAAAAGACAGAAAATCTGAAGAAAACCTGTTTTATCGATCATGGACGATAAAGAATAAGTGATTTTATCGATTATAAACGATAAAACAAAACCCGCAAGAGGTTTTCCTGCGGGTTTGTCGTGTTCTTTTGAGGTGTTTGGACTATTACCTTTTGAATTCCATAGATGTGGAGATTACATGTGAAGAAGAAGGAACTTCTGCGGATGCTTCCAATAATAACTTTCTGTTAGTCAGTTCTTTTATGGTGTAAATGACTGTTTGGCTTTCATCCGCATGGTTTAATCCAGTGATAGTTACTTGATTGTCTTTCACAACATAAGTTGCTGGATTGGAAGAAGCATTGGCGTTAGGGTCTGAATTTTCTGCTGACTCGCCGGTTAGAGTTCCGTCAGCACCGAAAATCCAAAACGCTCCGACCATGCCAGGTATGGTTCCAGTTTCACCGTCCATAGTCACGGTTGCGGTTACACATTCCCATTTGCCGATGATGAGTTGTTCATTGGTCTTGTTGCATGAAGTTAAAGTAGTCAACGATAACAAAAAGAGCAGCATTGCAAATACTTTTGTTGTCTTTTTCATTTTTAATCCCTAAATACGTGACGGGCGCAACTTTTAATTCTCCTTCCCAATGCCTCAAAGGACAATTGTCTACAAAAGAAGCGTGGCACTGATATACCACATTCATGGATTTGGAGGTCGTGAGAATTACCTAATAATAACAGAATGTAATAATTAGCCCACGCAAAATGCGCGAACCTATCACACTCTCTTGTTATTATAATATATATTTTGGAAGTTTCTCACGTTTCCAAATCCAAGACGAGCATAACGCTTCTTGATTCTTTATGTCAGCGGCACAAAGGCCACCAAAGAACCGCTGCAAATATACCGCTTTTTTGCAAAAGCAAACGGAATTGACGAAAAAAATGTAATTTTGCCCCAATTAAAACCTTTGTAAAATGAAAAGACTGTACTTTTTTGCTTTACTAAGCCTCGTGCTTTGCGTTTCATGCACGAAAAAAGAAACCGACCCTGAAGTCATTGCCATGCGCGGATTGGTGAACCGCGTGGTGCCTGAGTATTCACAAGGCATTGTCCTTGAACGACTTGCTGACACCATCGACCGCTTTGAAATTGAAACACAGGGCAAGAACCTCGTCATTCGTGGCAACAACGCCAACAGCATGGCCGTCGGCCTGAACCATTACCTGAAATATTATTGCAAGGCGCAATATTCATGGTTCAATGAAGAGCCTTTGCAGATACCCGCAGCGATGCCCAAGGTGACAGAAAAAGTCAGCTTGAGTGCCCGTGTGCCTGATCGTTTCTTCCTGAATTACTGCACTTTCGGCTACACTTTGCCTTGGTGGAATTGGTCACAATGGGAACACTTCATCGACTGGATGGCACTCAACGGGATCAATTTGCCTTTGGCCATCACGGGACAAGAATCCGTTTGGTACGAGGTGTGGAGCGATTTCGGCCTCACCGACGAGGAAATCTGCAGTTATTTCACAGGGCCGGCGCACCTGCCTTGGCACCGCATGCAGAACATCGACCGCTGGGGCGGACCGCTGCCCATGTCGTGGCTCGAAAACCAAAAAGAACTGCAAAAGAAAATCGTGGCCCGTGAGCGCGAACTGAATATGAAACCTGTTTTGCCGGGCTTTGCTGGTCACGTTCCACCCTGCATCACTAGGATTTATCCTGATGCGCCTTTGGCCTCTTTGGGCGACTGGGCTGGTTTCGACAGCATTTGCTGGTGCAAGTTCCTCGACCCGCTTGACCCGCTTTACACTGAGATTCAGAAAAAGTTCATCGCCAAGCAGACCGAGTTTTACGGCACTGATCACATCTACGGCATCGACATTTTCAACGAACTCATCCCGCCAAGCTGGGAGCCTGAGTACCTCGCTCGCGTGAGCCGTCAAGTGTATGAATCCCTCGAAGCCGCCGACCCCGAAGCCAAATGGCTGGAGATGGCTTGGCTGTTCTGGAATGAGCGTCAATATTGGGAAGTCGACAACCGCATTGAGGCCTACATCACCTCCATGCCGAAAGACAGGCACATCATGCTCGATTACTACTGCGAAAGACAACCCGTGTGGGAACGCACCAATGCTTATTACGGCGTGCCTTACATTTGGTGCTATCTTGGCAACTTTGGCGGTAACTCCATGTTGGCCGGAAACCTTGACACCGTGAACGTTAGGGTTGAACGCGCTTTCGAAAAAGGTGGCGATAACTTCGTCGGCATCGGCTCCACATTGGAGGGCTTCGACTGTAATCCATTTATGTATGAATACGTCTTCGAGAAGGCTTGGGACAACCCGCTCACGAAGGATGTGGACGCTTGGGTGGAACGCCTCGCCGACCAACGCGCTGGAAAGAAAGACCCCGATATGCGCACTGCTTGGAAATTGCTCGCCGACAGCGTATATAATAAGGTGTCGTCGCCGGGCCAAACCGTGCGTATCAACCAAAGGCCGACGATGGGCGACATTAACGAATACCGCCAGTATTATGTCGCGCCGACTTATCTGTACAATAACATCATGCTTTTGGATGTGTTAGATAAGTTATTGGCTGCCGACTGCAATACCCGCACCCGCCATTTTGATGTGGTGAACATCACGAGGCAACTGTTGGGCAACTATTTCAGCGACCTTTACGGAGATTATGTAAAAGCCTATCGCGAAGGCGATTACGAGAAACTTCATCAAATCGAACAAACGATGACCACCATCCTCGACGACACGGACAAGATTTTGGCCACAGAAAGTGCATTTTTGGTTGGTCGTTGGATTCGCGACGCAAGAGCCATCGGCACGACGGAGGAGGACAAGGACTATTTCGAGAGCAACGCCCGCAACATCATCACCACTTGGGGTGAAGAAGATGCCTTGCTCAACGAATACGCCAGCCGCGCTTGGGCGGGCCTCACTAATACCTATTACGCTTACCGCTGGAAGGAGTTCTTCAAGGATGTGGATGCCGCCATCGAAGCGGGTCAGCCCTTTGATGAAAGAGCCTATCACGACCGCATCTGCAAATACGAAGGCCAATGGTGGCGCGAGCGGCTTGGCACTTTCAGTGCTGAGCCTCAAGGTGATGGCGTGGCTTTGGCAAAAGGTATTGCCGAGAAATATCGTGCTGAATTGGAGGCGAGATATAGGAAGTAAAGGAGTCCCGAAGGGACGACAGCGATATAGGCAGGTGGTGTAAACCCCTGCCCGAAGGGACGACAAATCAATAAGCAGGCGACGTTAGTCCCTGCACTAACACACACAGCTATGAACATCACAGAACAAGATAAAGAATACATGCGCGAGGCCATCCGCCTGGCCGACGAGAGCGTGCAGAACGGCGGCGGTCCCTTCGGAGCCGTCATCGTGAAAGACGGAGAAATCATCGCCGGCAGCTCGAACAGCGTCACCCGCGACAACGACCCCACCGCCCATGCCGAGGTGAATACCATCCGCCAAGCCTGCCGCAAACTCGGCACTTTTGACCTCTCGGATTGCGTCATCTACACCTCTTGCGAGCCTTGCCCGATGTGCCTCGGTGCCATCTATTGGGCGCATATCAAGCGCATCTACTACGGCAACACGAAAAAGGATGCCGCCGCCATCGATTTCGCCGATGACTTCATTTACAAGGAGTTGGAGCAGCATCAGGAATCGCGCACCGTGCCTGCCATCCCTTTGCTCCGCGATGAGGCCATCAAGACCTTCCGCGCTTGGGAAGCGAAACAGGATAAGGTCGAGTATTGAATCAGTTCCGCAGGGACGACAGAAATTAGGCAGGCGGTGTAAACCCCTGCCAACAAGCAAAAAATCCATATTAATCATATTATTTTGAACCATTTGTTCAAAAAATCGTAATTTTGCCGCCGCAAATCAAAGCCGCACCATCGCTGAGATGAAGACAATGCGTTGACATCGAGGCCGTTGCGGGAATCATAATCATCTGATCCGGAGGAAATTCAAATGGAAAGGAGAATAGGCTCAGTCCTTATTTATGTGGGAAACCGTGAAGCCGCG
>CACXQO010000098.1 GCA_902769815.1 uncultured Bacteroidia bacterium
TGCGGCAAGGCGGTTGGAGCTTTTGTTCAACAATGGCGACAATTTCGTATTCCGCGATTTTGCCCATGCACCCTCCAAAGTGAACGCGAGCGTGAAGGCCTTGCGAGAGCAATTTCCTGAGAAACATTTGGTTACGGTGTTTGAGTTGCACACTTACAGCAGCCTCAGCGAGGTTTTCATCGACCATTACCGCGATGCCTTGAAGTTGGCCGATACCGCCGTTGTGTTCTACGACCCGCACGCCGTGGCCATCAAGAAACTGGAACTGATGCCTGATTCGAGAATCGTAGAAGGTTTTGGCAGACCCGACTTGAAAGTTGTTCACAACAAGGCCGAATTAGTGGCACTTTTGGAAAAAGGCCAACGCAAGAATGTGGTCGGTGCGTTTATGAGCAGCGGCGACTTCAACGGCCTGACGACCGATGACCTAAAGTCCTTATACGCATAACTTTACAGGCTGAATTTGCTTTCGTCCATTTTCCCGTTAATGACTGGAGCAAGGAGCCGATAGGTGTCGTGTGTATCTCTGTAGTCAGTGAGAATGAGTTCCTTGATGAGCAGGTCGTCAAGTCCGAAATGGAATACCGCCGTTTTGTAGCCAAGGCCGAGAAAACTCTTTTTCTTGGTCGTTAGAGTGACGATATGGAAATTCTCATCGGTTTGTGTTTCAATGAAATAGTTGTTTTCTTCGGCCAAGTCTTGGCATCGACCTTGAAAAGCATAGAGAAACAGGTTGGCGAAGGAGCGCATCAATCCTTTTTTCCTGATTTTGAATGTCCCGTGGAAATATCCAATGTCGAGTTTGATACGGTTGTTATTGATAATCAGATAAGTACCATTGTCAAATTCGGTGCAAAGTTTGTCGGGGGCCATGAAATGGAGTTCCCCGTTGCGGTCGGTGATGTCGCTCGATGTTACCAAATGCCTTGTGATGTTGGATTGGAAAGTGGCCACTTCCATGTTGGCCTCTTTGATGCGTCGTAGTAAAACAGTATCCTGTGCATACAATTGCACTGACAGCAAGAAAGTTACAAAGATTAGCAGTTTTTTCATGGGCCAAAAATAGACAAAAAAAGTGACGCGAAGATTTTCTTGCGTCACTTTTTGTTGGTTTTGTTGTGAAATTATTTGTCCAAACTCATCAAAAACTCTTCGTTGTTGATGGTTTTGGCGATACGGTCTTTCAGGAATTCCATTGCTTCCACGGGGGTCATGTCTGAGAAGTGGTTGCGCAAAGCCCACACGCGAGCCAATGTCTTTTCGTCGACCAAGAGGTCGTCGCGGCGAGTGCCGGAGGCCACGATGTCGATGGACGGGAAGATGCGCTTGTTGGTCAGACGGCGGTCGAGTTGCAGTTCCATGTTGCCCGTGCCCTTGAATTCCTCAAAAATGACTTCGTCCATACGCGAACCCGTATCGATAAGGGCGGTGGCCAAAATGGTGAGCGAGCCGCCGTTTTCGATTTTACGTGCGGCACCGAAGAAGCGTTTCGGCTTCTGCAAGGCGTTGGCTTCCACACCGCCCGAAAGCACCTTGCCCGAAGCGGGCGAAACGGTGTTGTAGGCGCGGGCCAAACGGGTGATGGAGTCGAGCAGAATCACCACGTCATGGCCACATTCGGTGAGGCGTTTGGCCTTTTCAAGGACGATGTTGGCAATCTGCACATGTTTCGCGGCAGGCTCGTCGAAAGTGGAGGCAACAACCTCGGCCTTCACGCTGCGACGCATGTCGGTGACTTCCTCGGGACGCTCGTCGATGAGCAACACAATCAGGTAGACTTCAGGGTGGTTGGCAGCGATGGCGTTGGCCACTTCCTTGAGCAATACGGTTTTACCAGTCTTGGGTTGGGCCACAATCAGTCCGCGCTGGCCTTTGCCGATGGGGGCGAAGAGGTCCATGATGCGGGTGGAGATGGTGCAGCCTTTGTGCCCGGTGATGTTGAATTTCTCGTTGGGGAACAGGGGGGTAAGGAAGTCGAAGCCAAGGCGGTCGCGCACTTCCTCGGGGCGTCTGCCATTGATGAGGTCGACTTTGATGAGCGGGAAGTATTTCTCGCCAGCCTTGGGCGGACGGATGACACCGAGGATGGTGTCGCCAGTCTTCAGGCCCATCAACTTGATTTGCGATTGCGAAACGTAGATGTCGTCGGGCGAAGGCAGGTAGTTGTAATCGGACGAGCGCAGGTAACCGAAACCCTCGGGCATGATTTCCAATACGCCCTCAGCATGTACGGAACTGTCGAACTGGATGACGAGTTCGTCGCGGCGCTGACGCTGCTCAAAACGCTCCTTTTCTTGCTTTTCAAATCTTTCTTGCCTGTCTTGCCGCTGGCAATGTCTTCCTCCTTGGGAGCCGTTTCAACTATATTGTTATTTTCTTGAGTATGTTTACGCTTTTGCTTGAAGTTCTCTCGTTTCTCGAAATTCGGCTTCGGCTCTACAAATTCTTCATTGTCAGCGGTTTCAGGGGTCGTAATAGGAGCGGGTTCCTCCACTTTTTCAGGTCGAGGCTCGGTAGCCACGGGCGTTTCTGCGACTGGGGCAGGCGTGGTCTTGGGTTGTTCGTTGCTTTCAGCACCCTTTACGATGCGCGGACGCTTGTTGCGCTTGGGTTGGGCTTCGCCGTTGTTGACAGGCTCAGCAGCTTCTGCAACAGGCGCAACGGGTTCTTTAACAGGCTCTTCTTTTGGTTTCTTAGGTTCTTTTGGGGTTTCTGCGACAGGTTCGGGCTTGGGTTCCGGCTTGTCGTTTTTGGTTTTTTGCTTCTTTTTTATGATGTCGTAAATGAGTTGGGTTCTGTCCCTGTTTTCATCATCTATTCCCATTTCAGTTGCAATGATTTTGAGGTCGTCAAGCGACTTCTCATTGAGTTCAAAGATGTTGTACATATAAATAATTGATGTGATGATTCCTTGCGGAATGTAAGAGTGATACAATAATTTCGATTGGGATGTTTTTGGGGTCTACATTTGTCTTGACCCGTAAAAAAGTTTGGCAAAGGTAGGGCTTTTTTTTGAATTGGCAAGTTTTTGTTGAAAAAAATCGTAACTTTGCCCGATTTTAAAACGAACAAACTATGTCACAAAGATTGCAATCCATTTTCTTTTTTCTTTCGGCGCTGTTGTTTGCGCTGCTGTTTTTTATTCCGATAGCGGAATATTTTGGCGAGTTGAACCTTTTGAAATTCAATGTCTTCGGCGTTGAATCTCTTTTGCCCGACGGCGATGTGCCTTTCAAGCGTATGTTTGCCTTGCCGGTGCTCATCCTGACCATTACGGTGGTTGTGTTGAGCGGTTATTTGGCTATGGGACTGTTTCGTGCCGTCAAGTTGGCCCAATTCGTCAAGTTGCATAAGTTGGCACGCATTGACATCATTGTCATCGTGGCTTGGATTGCCGTGGTTTTCGCCTATTACATTCGCGTGATTGGCACTCCGATTGGTGCCGACCCCACATTCAAGGTGGGTGCTTTCCTGCCTTTGCCCGCTTTGCTGCTTACGATTGCCGCCGCATCGGGACTGAAGAAGGACATCAAGAAGGTGCGCTCCACCGACCGCATCAGATGACCCTAAATCGGTCAATCTCAAAGATTTCCATATCCTTGAAAGTCTTCCCTTCGACAGCCATTCTGACGAAGGTGATTTTCTTGTGGAAGCCGCTGTTGCCCGCCGCTCCCGGGTTGATGTGCAGCAGGTTGAGTTGCTTGTCGTAGATCACCTTTAATATATGTGAGTGGCCGCAAACGAACAAGTCTGGCTTTTTTTCCTCCAAGATGCGCTTGACCTCGGGCATGTTGTGCCCCGGATAACCGCCAATGTGGGTCATGTAGACATTGACATCTTCCACATGGAAAAACAGGTCTTCGGGATATTGCAAGCGCACGGTGTGGTCGTCGATGTTGCCATGAACCGCCCGCAAAGGCTTGAAGTTGGCCAAAGCCTCAGCCGTTTGGATGTTGCCCAAATCGCCAGCGTGCCACAACTCGTCAACGTCCTTGAAGAAGTTGAAAAGTTGTGGCACGAGGGTACAATGGGTATCGGATAAGATACCGATTTTCAGCATTTTTATTTCAAATTAATCATGAATCCTATGGACAATACTTCCTTGAATTGCACTTTCGAGCCTTCGATTTTCACGCCTGCTGCGTCGTAGAAGGGAACATCGTAGTCATAAACAAGGTGGGTGGCGATGTTGGCGTTGAGCCAGTCGTTGACTTTCAGCACAAGCATGTTCTGCCAGTCCACGTCGATGCGCTCGGGGTGGTTGAGGTAGTTGGAGAAGAGTTCGAGTTTCGTGTTGAAGTCGATGTTTTTGGCGATGGGATATTGGAATTTGGCCACGGCGCGGGCACCAAACTCATAGCGCACTTTGGGAGCGTTGGTGTGAAGGATGGTGTCGTTTTTGTCCAAATCGTTCACACCGAATGCACCTTCCTCGGCCAAACGGTCATCGTTGACGATGGTGATGCGGCCCGTGACAGGCGAGAAATACAGTGAAAAATGCGGATTGGGTGTCCATTCGATACCAAGACCCAAGCTGATGTAGGCCGGGGCGAGGAATTTCGAAATGTAGGTGGTGGAATCCTCATCGTATTTGAAGCCCTTGGCGAACTGCGAGCGGAAGGCCAACTCGGCGCTGTAACTGAGTTGTTCGTTGGCTTTCAGGCCCGCCAATGAGGTGAATTCAATCTTGTCGTCGGTTTTGATGGGTTTTTTCTTGAAGTCGAAAATGCTGTAGCCCAAAGCGGCGTTCAGGGTGTTGTCCCACTTGAACCTGTTTTTCAGGTAACGGATTTCATAGTAAAAGAGGCCTTGCCCGTTGATGGTGCTTTGTCCGCCAGGGGCCCAGTTGGTGTAGGAACTTTGTCCGAAATTGAGGCCGACGTTACCTTTGTGGCTCCAGCCTTGTGGCTGTTCGTCCTGTGCGAAAGAAATGATGGCAAACGATAAAGCCAATGCAGTGAATAAAACTTTTTTCATTGTGTAATGATTTGTTATTTAATGATTTAAAATTGATATTTAATATTTAACTTCGATTCCAAAAACTCTAAACTCTCAACTCTAAACTCTCAACTAATAAGTATTGCCGTCTTGGAAATTGCGGTTGCCGATGCTGAAGGTGATGTCCTGCATATTGTTGCTGCGGACGTATTTCCCGTTCTTTTCGGCAGGAATCCAGATGGTTTCCTGAAGCAGACGAACCGCCTCGTTGTCGCAGCCGCCGCCCACTGAATTGACCACGACAATGTTGGAAACGGAGCCGTCGGTTTCGACCACAAAACTCAAGCGCACTGTGCCTTGGATTTCGCGCTCCTTGGCCTCGGCAGGGAATTTCAGGTTATGGAAAATGTAGTTGGCCATGTTGCTGCCATCGGCGAAATAGGGCTTGGCCACCTCCTCCAACTGCTTATAGTCGTAAATCTTATAAGAGGTGTCGGCTTCCAAGGTGAGCGGAACCGAAAGACGCTCGTGGCGTTTCCAATAGCGTTTGTAGCTCTTGGCGTTGAAGTCTACTTCGTAATCGGTGTCGTATTCGATGGGGACGCCGATGTTCAAGGCGGGTCTCCAAAGGATGGTTTTCACCAAATGGAGCGCGACGGCAGAGGCCGCCTCGCTGAAACTCGACTTGACGGCATAATGGTTAGCATTGCCTTGCGCGTCGACATGAAAGCCGACGACAACCTTCCCGCTGATGCCTTGTTCGAGGTCGGCTCCGGGATAGACGAGGTTTTGTGTGATGTATTCCTTGGTAAGTGCGTGACCCGCAACGGGTTCAGGTGCCGTGATTTGCGCTTTCATTTGCAGCCCAATCGTGATGGCCGCAAGCGCGATGATGAGTCTTAAAGTCTTCATGGTGTTCGTTTTTGAAAGTGTTTGATGTTGCAAAATTAGGAAAAATGTTGGAAAAAGTCTTACCTTTGCGGAAAATTTAAGGTCATGGAAGACAATTACAAGAACAATATGGTTTTCGGGATACATCCCGTTTTGGAACTGATTCGCTCGCAGAAGGAAATCGAAAAGGTTTATATTCAAGGCGGTACGCGCTCGTTGGAGATTTCTGAGATTGCCAACACCTGCCGCAAGAACGGCGTGCCGGTGCAATTTGTGCCCATTGAGAAGATGAACCGTCTGACACGAAAGAACCACCAAGGCGTGGTGGCTTTCATCTGCCCGATTGAATACCAGCCATTAGAGAACGTGGTTTCAGCCATCTTCGAGGAAGGCCGCGACCCTTTCATCCTCATGCTCGACCGCGTGACCGATGTGCGCAACTTCGGCGCCATCGCCCGAACCGCATACGCCGCAGGTGTGGATGCCATCGTGATTCCCAACAGAGGATCGGCCCTCATCAATGGCGATGCGATGAAGACCTCGGCAGGGGCATTATCATTAATTAATGTATGCCGAGTGGAGAACATGAAAGACGCCATCGACTTCCTGAAAGCCAGTGGCTTGCGTTTGGTGGGCTTCACCGAAAAGGCAAAGGAAAGCCTTTGGCAAGCCGACCTCACCGGCCCGCTTTGCGTTGTGATGGGTTCTGAAGAAGACGGCATCAGTCCCGCCTACATCCCCCGCCTCAACGGACTGCTGATGATTCCCATGCCCGGCGACATCGATTCGTTGAATGTTTCTGTGGCCACCGGGGTGGTTTGTTTCGAGGTGGTGAGGCAGAGGATGGGATGAAATTCGTTTGTGTAGTATGAAAAATGTTGTTATTTTTGCAGCGTAAAATTGAAAGGAATTTGCAATGGAGACAGTAACACTTACATTCAATCCGGACATTCCGTTTGCGGCAAACATTGATGCCTTTCTAAAGACCGTTCCTTCTGAAGTGAAGGTGAGCAAAAGTATGAAACCGAAACGCAAGCGCAGAAGCAATTACCAGATTACCCTTGATACAATCAAAGAGGCAAGAGAGGGTAAGAACGTGACACATTATGCTTCGGTGGAAGAACTTTTTGAAAAACTTGGAATATGATTTACGATGTCATCACGACGAAACGGTTTGACAAAGAGGTTAAACTTTGTGTGAAACGAGGGTATGACATGAAGAATCTTCGTACTATTATTAAGTTATTGACCGAAACAGGTGTTTTGCCAAAGGAATATAAACCACACAAACTGAAAGGTGATTTTAAGGGGACTATTGAATGTCATGTAGAACCTGATTGGCTTCTCATCTACGAGAAGACTGATAAGATAAGGTTGATACGACTTCTTCGTACTGGCACGCACACAGATCTTTATGGGAAGTGAATAATAACAAAGGCGAGGCTCACGAGAACCTCGCCTTTAATATTGCAACATCGAATCATTTCAAATACTTATCCAACCAATTATAGAACCTCCGTTGCCACAAAACGCCGTTCTGAGGTTTCAGCACCCAGTGGTTCTCGTCGGGGAAATAGAGGAACTCGGCAGGGATACCGCGCAGGATGGCAGCGTTGTAGGCTTGCATTCCTTGCGTGAAGCAGATGCGGTAGTCGAGGCCGCCGTGGATGACGAGGATGGGTGCGGTCCATTTGTCCACAAAGAGGTGGGGCGAGTTGGCGTAGGTCTTGCGGACGGTCGGGTTGTTCCAGTCCCAGAAGGGGCCGCCGAGATCCCAATTCACGAACCACATCTCCTCGGTTTCAAGATATTGTGCCTCAAGGTTGAACATGCCGTCGTGGGCGATGAGGGCCTTGAAACGGTTGTCGTGGTGACCGGCCAACCAATATACACTGTAGCCGCCGAAGCTAGCACCCACGGCACCGAGGCGGTTCTCGTCGATGTAAGGTTCTTTCTTCAGTTCGTCGATGGCACTCAAATAGTCCTTCATGCACTGTCCGCCATAGTCTCCGCTGATTTCCTCAAGCCATTCCTGACCGAAGCCTGGCAAGCCGCGACGGTTGGGCGCGACCACGATATAGTCGTTGGCGGCCATCATCTGGAAGTTCCAGCGGTAGCTCCAGAATTGGCTCACGGTGCTTTGCGGTCCGCCTTCGCAGTAGAGCAGGGCAGGGTATTTCTTGTTGGCATCGAAATGGGGCGGGTAGATGACCCACACGAGCATATCCTTGCCGTCGGTGGTCTTCACCCAGCGTTCCTTCACGTCGCCCATCGTCAGTTGCGCGAAAATCTTATCGTTCACGGTGGTGATTTGCTTGGCCTCACCCGTGGCGGGGTCAACGCTGAAGAGCTCCGTCGGGTGGCTCATCGATTGGCGACCGGCAATCAGTTTGTCGCCGTTCCAATGCACCGAAACATAGTTGTGTTTGCCTTCCGTCAGCTTCTTGATTTCGCCGTTCTCGATGTTCAAGGCATAGAGTTGGTCTGTGGCGTAAGCATCGCTGATGAAGTACAAGGTCTTGCTGTCGTCGGCCCAGCTGAAGCCCGTGCAGCATTGGTCGAATTTGGCCGAGTAGTCGGTCTTTTCGCCCGTTTCGAGGTTCATCACGAAGAGGCGTTGCTTGTCGCTTTCGTAGCCGTCGCGTTCCATGCTTTCCCAAGCCATTAGTTTGCCGTCGGGCGAGATGACGGGGTTGAGGTCGTAGCCCATCATGCCTTCGGTGTGGTTCTTGCACTCGCCGCTCAGGATGGTGTATTGGTAGATGTCGGTGTTGGTGGAGAGGGCGTAGTCCTTGCCGACTTTCTTGCGGCAACAATAGACGAAGCTCTTGCCGTCGGGTAGCCATTGCACTTGTTCCATGCCGCCGAAGGGACGCACGGGGGCTTCCCATTGCTCGCCTTGCATCGCGTCAAACGAGGCCTCGATTTTGCCGCTGCTGAAGTTGCCCACGAAAATGTGGCCGTAGGTGTCCACCCAATGGTCCCAATGGCGATACATCAAGTCGTTGTTGATGCGGCCCGAGGACTTGTCAAGGTCGGGATAGATGTCGGCCACGGTCTCTTTCAGCTTTACTTCCTTGGTGAAGATGACCTGCTGGCAGTCAGGCGAATAGAGGAAACCATTGATGTCGTCTTTCTCGTTTGAAACACATTCAACTCCGGTTCCGTCGGGATTCACTTCCCAAAGTTGCATAATGTCGTCTTTAGGCGCGAGGAAGCCGATTTTCTTGCCGTCGGGACGCCATTGCGGGCTGTATTGGCTGTCCTTGCTCTCTACCAACACCTTGTTTCCGCTACCGTCGGCGTTCATAATATATAAGGTGGAGCCGCTGCGATTTTCGGGTACGCTGTAGTAGGTCACGGCATAGACGATTTGCGAATGGTCGGGCGAGATGGTGTAATCCCCAATGCGGCCCATGCTCCAAAGCACTTCGGGTGTCATGATGTCCGAAGTCAAAGTAAGTTCTTTCGGGCCGATTTTGTCCTTGCCTTTCGGCTCGGTTTCAGGTTTTTGCGTCTGTTGTGTGTTGCACGATACGATTGAACAGGTGATCATGGCTAACAGGAAAAGTTTGTTTTTCTTCATATTATTATGGTTTAGAAATTTGGCGTAAAAATAGGGTTTTTTCCGATATGTGGAGCGGGGAGGATGGCATTTTTTTGTCGGCAGGGGTTGAAACCGCCTGCCTAAAGTCCTGTCACCCCTATGGGGTTCCACGGTGCTGGGTGCGAAGTCCCATCGGGACGTAGGATGTTAGGCAGGCGGTGCAGCGTAGCGGAACCCCTGCCTAAATGGAACGACAAGCCAAAGAAGCCCCTTCGGGGCGAAAGAAAAATTCAAATAAATGGTTGTCGTTCCAAGGTTTTGTGTTATTTTTGCAACTTATTCAAAATTGATAATCACAAAAACTAATCAATATGAAAAAACTAATGAAGGCAGTAGCAGCCTTAATGCTAATGACGGCGGTCGTAGGATGTACGAAACCTGATGGCTCGAACAATGGAGGTGACAACAACGATGGCACTATCAATGGACACGCCTATGTTGATTTAGGTTTGCCGAGCGGCACCCTTTGGGCCACTTGTAATGTGGGAGCGACAATACCTGAAGAATACGGAAACTATTTTGCATGGGGCGAAACATCGCCTAAAACCAACTATGATTGGAGTACATACAAGTATTGCCATTATGTGGATTACATTGTTCATAAACTCACAAAGTATTGTAACAAATACACTGCTGGTTATGAAGGCTTTACAGATGATTTGGTTGTGTTACAGCCTGATGATGATGCTGCAAAAATTAATTGGGGCGATGGTTGGTACATTCCCACCAGAGAACAATGGGACGAACTTTACCAGAACACGAATAGTACATGGACGAAACGGAATGATGTGAACGGGGTTCTTTTTGTTGCAAGCAATGGTAAAAGTGTTTTTATGCCTGCTTCAGGCTACTATCGTGGAGAGAATAATAGTTCTGTTGGCATTTTTGGTTATTATTGGTCGGGATCACTTTTTATAGACAATTCAAGAAGTGGATATTGTTTCACCTCACAGCAATATGCAGATTTTGGAACAAGCAACTGTAATTATCGCTGCTATGGATTGCCAGTTCGCCCCGTCCGTTCCGCAGAATAATCCATATTTCTTCTTTCGCCCCGCTGGGGCTTAATTCGGAATCGTTTTTTGTCGGCAGGGGTTGAAACCGCCTGCCTAAAGTCCTGTCACCCCTACGGGGTTGCGGTGCAGCGAAGCGGAACCCCTGCCGAAATGGAACGACAAGCCAAAGAAGCCCCTTCGGGGCGAAAGAAAAATTCAAATAAATGCTTGTCGTTCCAAGGTTTTGTGTTATTTTTGCAGCTTAAACAAACGGAAAATAAATCAAAAGACAAAGCAAAAGAGTTATAAATTGTTATAATCAAAGCATTTAGACAAGTTTTTCTCTTCGAAAATTGGCGTTTACGAGGGAATAATGCGTTATTAGAATTTGAATAGATGCTCACGTGAGGGCGTGAGCTAAATCATTTTCTGTACGCATTAGGTTACGCCAATACCTCGAAGAGCGGGAAACGGTTAGGTTCACGCTTTTTTTTGTCTGGTGCTTGAAAGAAACAGAAACTTTAATCCTTAAATCTTATCAATATGAAAAAAGTAACGAAGGCAGTAGCAGCCTTAATGCTAATTGGAACTATGCTTTACATGAGTGGATGTAAAGAGCCGGAACCCATTGTCACTCCTTTCACGGTCAGCGGAAGCAACGGAGGACACGACTATGTTGACCTTGGCCTGCCGAGCGGAACGTTGTGGGCCACTTGTAATATAGGTGCGGGTACCCCTGAA
>CACXQO010000099.1 GCA_902769815.1 uncultured Bacteroidia bacterium
CAAGTTGTTTTTAATTACTGATTTCCAGCGTGATACACTACGAAAGGAGGGAAAGACCATTAAAATCATTCCTGCCTACGAATGGATGCTTGGGGAACGGGAAGATTGATTTATACTTTTAACTTTCTTTCCATTATAGTTTCCAAATCGCCTCCACCTTCAAATCCGTTTTATGATTTCCCTCGATGAGCGTCAGGCCGCTTCCGATTTGGTCGCGGTCGCTGTAAATAGTGCGGCCTATGCGGGCGTAAAGGGTTAAGGCGTTGAATAACTTTACTTTACCTAAAAGATACACCCTCATGCCTTTGCCGTAAAGGGCTGGCACGCTGAATGAGTAGAGTATATCGCTTTCGTAGGTGTAGATGCGGGCGTTGTAGTCCTTCGCATCGAAGATGGCGTAGCGGAAAGTGAAGCTAAAGGGCTTGCTTTCAGGCTTGTAGGCAACGTCTTGACAAAGGAAATAGCCATGTTCGTTGGTGCCGTCGTCGTTGTGGTAATGGGCATATTCGGCCTTGTTGCAGAAATGGAAGTTGCTGCCCATCTGATAGTTGATATTGAAACGGACGGCGTTTTTGGTGTACGAAATAGGGTAGTGGGTGAACGCAAAACCGTCAGTCGAGTTTTTCATTTTGGTCTTGGAACGGAATTGCAGATAGGCGTGGGTTCGGCGATTGAAACTGTGGCTGATGCGCAGATAATAGTCGTGGCCGCGACTCGGCGCATAGACTTGCGAAGTCAACCAAGTGAATTGGAATTGGTCGGCGTAGGCGAGGATGTGCCAATATGGCGCGGGCGCAGCTTCCACGCCGAGGTAGATGCCGCGCTGTCCTTGGTTGCGGCTGCCTTCGCCAAAGGCATTGCTGAATAGGTTTTGGTAGGCTCTGCCAAAGTCGCGATACATGAGGGTAAAGTTCAGATAACCAGCGGGTTTGACGGTCAATCCGACCAAACCTGCAAAACGGCTTAGGGTTGTTGAGCCTGCCGAAACGCCCGCCAAAGCCGTGCTGTCAAAGTTCATACTCATCGCGACTTCGCCAAAAAGCGCGTACTTGCCTTTAACATACTTAAAATCAACACCTTGATTGGTGAGGCGTTGGCCTTGGAAATAGAATTGGTTGTAATGGCTTGGTCTGAGTTGCAAAGGCGCACTAAGCCAAGTGTGGTGCGCGGTATAGCCGACCTCAAAATGGTTCAAGGCGTAACTCAAGTGACCGCCAATCACCTGTTGCCGTATGGCGTGACGGTCTTGCAACTCACCTATAGTACGGTGATAACCAGTTTCTTGCAGGCTGCTGACGAATTCGGCCACCTCATTGTCAATGGTGTCAAAAACGCTGACATTGGCGTCAATCCAGCGGTTGGAATAGAATAATGTGCCTCTGAATGGACCTCCGCCAAGGGTGACCGCCGTGCCACGCATAAAACTGTATTCGCTGGCGGAGCCTTTTGGGATGATGCCGCGACCTTGTTTCATCACGCTGCTACCTGCACCAGCCTTGCCGAAACTCAATCCTGACCACATCGTAAGTCCTTGACCGAAAGCGAGTTGATAGTCTCCCAAAACGGCGGCTTTCACGATGCCCAAATCCTTGGCGTAGAGGTGGAAACCGAAAAAATCAAAGCCTTTTCGGTAGTTTTTGCCCAACAAAGCCTGAATCGTATCGCTGACCTTATCGGTGAAAAACAGTTCGCCCGCGTCCTTTTTCAACACGAACCCCGCGCGAATTCGGTTCCTATTATTATAGGTGTATTTGAGTTGGTATTTCTGCGGACTGCCAAGGTAGCGCGAGTTGGGTTTGGCCAACAAAAGTGAGTCGTCGTAAGGCTCGTAACCCTGCTGTTTTTCAAGGATTTGCTCATAACGCCCCACAATCTGGTGCTTGCCGTAGCGTGCCATCTTGTTAAGGGTCAGTTTGTCCTTGCTTTGGTCTTTGCCGACATAAACGACGGGTCGGATGATGGCTAAAGTCTGCTCATCGAAGCCCTCGACCATCTCCAACTCTTCAAGAAACAGAAAATCACCGTAATAGCGACGGTATCGCTTCAGTTCCTCGTACTGAAACACGCTAAGCAGCCGCAGTTCCACCAACTGCATAACATCCTCGCTGTTGATGTTGATAGGGTTCTCGCTGAAGAAGATGTAATTCTCCAAAAGTTCTTCAAAATCAATGTCTTCGTCGCTGTCTTCGGCCAAGCGTTCAATTTGTTCGATGAGCAACTGGTTCAAAACCTCTGTGTTGAGTGTATCGATGGCGATTTGAGCCTTCGCAATGGAGGCCGCAAAAAAGGATAATATGATGAAAACCAGTCGTTTCATGTCACTTTCCAATGCTGAAAATCATGCCAATTTGAACCGAAGCCCCCAATTCGTTGTGCAGTTGAGCAGCCACATTAACTTGTGCGAAACTGATGGCATAGCCGAGGCCAAAACTCAAAATGCCCGGATTGGTCTGCACACCAGCGCGGATGAAAAAGTTCCTTACGGCTTCGAATTCCAATCCACCGCGCAGGCTAACACCCTCACGTTCCGTGTCTTTCTCGATTTCGCATTGTCCAATGAAGTCCTTGGTGAACTTGTAGGCCAACCCGAAACGCATCACAATAGGAATCTTCTCATGGTTCAAAGTTTGCTTGAAACTGAAATTGACTGGATTGAAGATGTAGGTACCAAGTGTCAGTTTGTCAGTAACTTGCGATTGAATACCCAACTCAAAGGTGACTGCGCTAAAACTCCCGTAGTCGTTCCCGATTTTCAGCAAAAGATAGTCGAGTTGGAGGCCGATTTGCAGGTAGCGGCCAAAGTCTTTTGCGTAGGCAAGACCTATCTTGTTTTCGTTGTACTTCGATGAGCCGAACTGGTTGAAACTCAGTCCCAAACAACCGAATTTGGTGGGTAGGGCAAAGACTCCGCACTTGTATGCAGTTTCGGGCATCAGCCAACGGTTTTCATAGTATAAACCAAGGCTGATTTTTTCCAAATTGGCCATGCCAGCGGGATTGTTTTGCATGGCCCATAGCCCTTGCGAGGCCACCGACGAGCCTCCCATCGCCGCCGCGCGACCGCCCATTGGATGGATGAAGTCGTAGGCGAAAAGCGTTGAGGTAGTGAGAATTATGGTGAATAAAAGTAGAAATTTCTTCATGCAATTAAGGTTTGATGGGGCAAATTTAAGGCTGATTTCTCAAAAAACAAAATAATTTCCTATTTTCGCAGTCAAAACGAAAACGTTATGATGTATGTTTTGATTATCGCTGCTGTTCTTCTCGCTTTGTTCGGGTTGGTGGGTGCCGTGGTGCCGGGCATCGCGGGAACGCCGTTCAGTTTTCTGGCTTTGTTGGCCTTGTCTTTTGTCAAAGGTATCGATTATTCCGCTGATTTTCTGGCGATTATGGGTGTCATCGGAGCCGTTGTCTTTGCAGTGGATTATGTCGTCCCGATTTGGGGCACGAAGCGGTTTGGAGGCACAAAGGCGGGTGTCCGGGGCAGCACAATCGGGCTTTTTGCTGGACTTTTCATCACTTTCATTTTCCCGATAGGCTTTATTGCGGTGCTGTTGGGGCCGTTCATCGGGGCTTACCTCGGCGAAAAGTCCGCAGGAATCGACGACCACAAGGCATGGAAGTCCGCCTTCGGGTCGTTCATCGGGTTTTTGCTCGGCACAGGCATTAAAATAGTTTATGCTTGTGTCTGTATTTACTTTATTGTCAGAGATTTAATTGGATTGATATGATGGATTTGCAAGCAAAGGCGAAGCACATTCGCGAATTGATTTTGACCGCCTTGGCGGAGGGTGGTTCAGGACATACGGGCGGCTCTCTTGATTTGGTGGACATATTTACTGTATTGTATTTCAATCATTTGCGCCACGACCCCAAGCATCCCGATTGGGAAGGCCGCGACAGGGTAGTGCTTTCCATCGGGCATACGGCCCCCGTGCTGTATGCGACTTTGGCGGCGGCTGGCTATTTTCCAGAGGATGAGATGCTTACGCTGCGCAAATTGGGCAGCCGTTTGCAAGGTCATCCGAGTTATGAGTTCCGCTTGCCGGGTTTGGAGACTTGTTCGGGCAGTTTGGGACAAGGGCTTGGCGTGGCTTTGGGCATGGCTTTGGCGGCCAAGATGGACGGTACTTCGACAAGCTCAGAAACCGTTAATCGCGTTTTTTGCATCATGGGCGATGGCGAGCAGCAGGAGGGAAGCGTGTGGGAATCGGCGATGGCGGCTGCGCATCACAAATTGGACAACCTTTGCGCCATCATCGACCGAAACCGTCTGCAAATTGATGGCGGTACGGAAAAAGTGATGGCCATCGACCCGTTGCGCGACAAATGGGCGGCCTTCGGCTGGCATACGATTGAAATTGACGGCCACGATTTCAGCCAAATCAAGATGGCATTGGAAATGGCTGACAATGAGAAGAGTAAACCGACGGTTATCATTACCAACACCATCATGGGCAAGGGTGTGAAAAGCATAGAAAACAACAACCAATGGCATGGCAAGGTGCCGACCAAGGAACAATTAAAGGATTTTTTGCATGAACTACATCAATAAAGGAAACAAACCCACAAAAACAGGCTTCGGCGAGGGCGTTCTCGCTGCGGCTCAACAAGATAGCAGGGTGGTTGGTTTGGGTGCCGACATCACCAATTCGGTCGGGATGAACTTTTTTGCGGAGGCTTTTCCCGACAGGTTTTTCTCGATGGGCATAGCCGAGCAAGACTGCGTGGCCACGGCTGCCGGTCTTGCCTTGAGCGGCAAGATTCCCGTGTTCAGCACTTACGGCGTTTTTGCGGCGCACCGTGCCAACGACCAGATTCGTATCTCCGTGTGTTACAACAATGTGCATGTCGTTATCGGCGGCGCACATGCGGGCGTTTCGGTCGGGCCGGACGGAGCCACACATCAGGCTTTGGAGGACATGGCCACCATGCGCGTGCTGCCCAATATGACCGTCATTTCGCCCTGCGATGCCACGCAAGCCAAAATCGCCACTGAGAAAGCCATTTTGGAGTGCAAAGGCCCTGTCTATGTGCGTTTCGGTCGTGAGGCTATTCCTGATTTTACCGCTGAGAATCAAGAATTTGAGATAGGGAAGGCCCAACTGATGCGCGAAGGCAATGACATCACCATTGTGGCCACTGGTCACGAGGTTTGGGAAGCCCTTGAAGCGGCCAAAATCCTTGAGCAAAAGAATATTTTGGCGCGTGTCATCAACATGCACACCATCAAGCCTTTGGATGGTGATATTTTGATGAAAGCCGCCTCGGAAACCCGCATGATTTTCACCGTCGAGGAACACCAAATAATAGGTGGACTCGGTAGTGCAGTATCCGAATATCTGTCTGAAAACCATCCCATTAAGGTTGTTCGTATTGGCATGAACGACCGTTTCGGCGAGTCGGGGCAGGCCTCAGAATTGATGCACAAATTTGGTTTGGACGCTGAGGGGATTGTCAATCGGGTTTTAAGAGAATGGGCCTAACTCAGTTTTCCCAATATTCCGGGGATAGCCAGCATCAAAAAACTGTCGTATTTCAGGTCGGAAGGGTTGATGCGTCGCAATTCTGCAAAAGAACAGAGGTCGATGTGAGCAGGGTCTAAAGCGTTCTTTTTCAATTTGTTGCGATATTGCCTCTTTTCTGCTCCAAACAAAACTTCGTCTTTCATGCGCTCCTTTTCATTCAATGGCCTGAAACCCATGATGAGTTTTTCGACCACCCATCGGGCATGTTCGCTCTTCGACAATCCCTCTACACAGTCGTTCCATGCTTCTTTTTCTGTAATCCCTTGATTCTTTGCGTGTTGTTTTACTCCCGCAGCTCTCGATTCAAAACAATCGCCACAAAAGATACTTGACAAACCGTTTCTGACCGTGGTCATGTCGGTTTCCCATTTTTTCGCGTTGACTAAAGGATTGATGGGCTTCCGTAAAAGGTTGTGTTGGAAGATGTTGAGTGCCATTGCATAGCGCTCGGCGTTATGGATGTTTTCGGCGGGCAAGTTGTCAATCCACGAGCCTAAGGAATACATCCTTTGGGTCAAAACGGCCTTGCGCGTGTCGATGCAATAAATGTCCTTGTTGCAGAACGCCCTCACTTCGTCCTCCGATATGACAATGGCCTCATTGGTGCTGTTTTCTTGCCAATTTTCAACCACACGAAGTTCAATATCGATATGGGAATCTTCGTTCTTGGTTATTGATTCATAGACTGATAGCTTGCATAACAAAGGAAGGTTGCACAGATATTCCTCTTGTTCTATAACTTCAGTGATTTGCTTGTTTTTGCTCACAATGGTGATGACGCTTCTCAATGGACATGTTTCGTCGAAATTGGCAAAATGGGCCGACAGCGCCACTTGCCTTGCAACCGAAAGCATCAATGGACTGTCGCCGTTGACCACCACTTGCAAATGCTCACCCGACTCTTGGCAAATGGCCACATCTTTCAGTTTATCAAGGACATATGCTCGTGCCACATACCAATTCCTGACGGTTTCGTCCGAAAACCTCTCGCCGTTTTTCCGCCTCAAATACTCAAAGGGCTTTTCTTTTTTGAAACCTTTGCTCATGCTATGTTTTCCTTTCTGTTTGTGGCCTCTTTGAGGTGGTTGATGCAAGTGCTGAGGTCATAACTCGATGGGCTTTGGTAAAGACGGAGGCCAAACCATTCGAGCGATTCCACAATATGCTCCGTGATTCTCGATTGCTCCCATTCGAAGGTGGAAAAACCGGTCTTCAAAAGGTGGGCAAACACTTGCAGAGGCATCCCCGAATCCTTCTGTTCTTTCCAACTCACCATCAGCCGTGGGTTTTGCGAAACAACGGGGTCGTTCATCAGCCAATGGAACAGGTAAGTCCTAAACAAGTGGGCGTTGAGGGCTCCTTCATGGATTTCCTCTGCGGGCAGAATATGCTTCAATTCGTCCATGTTTTTCAGTCGTTCAGCCTCCTCAGCGGAAATGGGACGAAACCGGCTTGTGTCGAGGATGAAATTTTTCGTCAAAAGCCTTCCGTAGGTCTTTCCTTCAGCCATCTTCTGGAAATTGATAAAATGGTCGGAATGTAGCACACTGGTGGGTATTGACGAGGTGGTTGTGTCCCAATTGAGGATGGTGACCGTCGTCAAAGTGATGCGTTTCACCTCGCCGTCAACATTATATTTCGGCACTTGAATCCAGTCGTCGATGCTCAGGAGATGGTTCAATCTGACGTGAAGGAACGCCACCACGCCTTTCAGGGTGTCTTGAAAAACCCAACTCAGCACGGTGCCGATAATGCCAAAAACCAAGAAATAGCTGGAGTCTTTTTGTATGTCGAAGACGAGAAGGAAACCGAGAATCCACAGCGCAACGGCGATGAGGATGGCGATTTGGCACCAAGTCAGACCGCTTTCTTGCTTGCGAAGGGTGAAAATGTCAGTCAATTTGTTGCAAATCGAGATGATAAGCCACAAAAACAATGTCAAACCTGTCATTTGGAACCATGATTTCCCGATGACCGTTGTGATTTCCCCACTAAACATGGGTACCAAAAGCAACGCTATCAGTACTGCAAACAATACAATCGACCTCAGCCAAAAACGGAGGTTCAAACTGCGCGGTTCATTGTTCCTTCTCGTTTTCCTCATGTATGTTGATGCTTCTGATTATCTGGTTATCATTCAATTGTGCATCGGCTTCAGCAAATCATTCACAGTCTTCACGGGGTTGAAGGTTTCGATGGGCACCTCAACGAAGATGGTAATCCAGTCGGCCATGGCTCCGTTCCAGAGGCCGGGCAACTCCAAAGCTTTCAGTTCGCGACCGTCTTTCGACTTGTTGGAAACAAAGCCCGTGTTGGCGTCCACATAGTCCGTCAGGTTGAAGGCCTCGCCTTGGTAGTTCCAGCGATTTGCGAGGATTCGATGATTTGTAGCGACACCTCATCGTCGTCGTTTTTCACCCAGAAGGGACCGCCACCGGGTTCGCCCTCGTTCTTCACCATGCCGCAAATGCGCATCGGTCGGTTGAGTTTATTGTACAGATAATCAATCTTTTCAAACTCGTTGTATTCCTTCACGAAATCGGGAATGTCAATCATCAGCGACTCTTTCGCAAAACGAGTGATTTCCTCTAATTCTTCCTCGATGACAAAACCGCTGTCGAGCAGTTCGAGGTATTCAAAGGTCTTTTGTTGCAACTTGAGCAGCAGTCCGGCCAACACCTTTTTATATATAATGGTAGTTTGCGCCTTGGTTTCGGGCACGATGTTGTCGATGTTCTTGATGAAGACGATTTCCTCGCCGAGGTCGTTCAGGTTCTCGATGAGTGCCCCGTGACCGCCCGGACGGAACAGAATCTTGCCGTTGGCCTCGCGGAACAGGTTGCCGTCGGCATCGATGGCTACTGTGTCGGTGGACGGCTTTTGGCAAGAATAGGTGATGTCGTAGCGCACGCGGTATTTTTCTTCGTAACTGTCAATCAGTGCATTAACCGTCTTCTTGAAAGGCTCTTCATGTTCGGGCGAAACGGTGAAGTGCAGTTTGGCCACGCCATCATTGTCGGTGGCATAGCGGGCAGCCTCCACCAAATGCTCTTCCAAAGCCAAACGGTTAAATCCCTCATAATGATGGAATTTCAGTAGGGCTTTGGGCAGTTTGCCGTAGTTCAATCCGTTTTCGAGGAGCAGGGCTTTCACCACATCGACTTTGCGGCCTTGTTGAAGCATGGCATCAATATCGAGGCTGTAAAGGCGTTTCACGGCGGCGTTGAGGTCGTCGAAGAAGGCGAAGCTATGAATGTGGGCGAAGAAAATGTCCGTGAACTTGGTTTCCTCGCCCGATTCGGCGAAAGCGAACAAGTCCTTGAACATGCGCGAAGCCGCGCCCGAAGCAGGCACGAATTTCGTGAATTGGTAATACTCCTTGTCGGCTTCAAAGTCGGCGGTCATCTGTTTCACCTGTTCCTCGTCGAGGCGCAGGATGCCGTCGCCGAGGGTGGCGGGACGCATCAGTTGGACGAATTGGGTGCCTCTTTTCAGTTGGGCCACTTGCTGTAATACTTGATTTTCAGCGATATTTCTATCCGAAAGCTGTTGAAGGTCTTGATCTGTAAACATGATATTAGGTTTTTATGCGGTTCAAAAATAGGGAATTAAGTAATGCGATGAAAAAAAACGACAAAATTTTTCTGAAAAAGCATTGTCGCATTGAAAAAAGCTGTATCTTTGCAGCCGATTTCAAGCCCAGGTGGTGAAATTGGTAGACACGCCACTTTGAGGGGGTGGTGCCGATTACGGCATGCAAGTTCGACTCTTGTCCTGGG
>CACXQO010000100.1 GCA_902769815.1 uncultured Bacteroidia bacterium
GAGGTTTGCCCATTGGCTGGAGAACTGATGGCCGAACCATTATTATTGTCAAATTCGCAATTCGTGAACACAGGGTCGCAGTTCATGCAATTGACAACAGCACTTTGTTGTTCACAACGGAAAGTATGGAAATGGCAGTCCGTAAAAACAGCCTCGCTTTCAATAATTTGGATGCCATCCAATTGTGTAATGTTGCATCTTCTGAATTCGCACGGGGCGGTAGCGTTCTCCAAACGGATACGACCATTCACACCTGAGTTGCCAGAGAAAGCCAACCAGTAATAATCATCCGTATTGATGGCGTCTATCGAGCCTTTGATGGTCAGGGTGACATTGTTGCCAAAGTACAAGGAATGGTTGACATCAAGTTTGTCGTTGGCCGAAATGGTGACGTCGTTTTCGATTCTATACTGTTGGTTGCTTTCATTCCACACGACGCAGCCTTCGCTCACTTCTATAAGGTCGTCAATGTTGTAGGTGGTGCCGTTGCCGGGGCTTGTCCATTGGGCGTTCATCATCGGGATGAATCCGAGAATTAAGGCTAAAATCAAGGTTGCTTTTTTCATTTTATTGTGGTTTGAATTATTGGACGCAAAATTAGGAAAAATCAAGGAAGATAATTGACAATTTGTTTGAAATCGTAATAGAAAATCCGTTTGCAGGGTAGCAGAACCCCGTAGGGGTGATAGCATCGTAGACAGGCGGTGTAAACCCCTACCAAAAAAAACGAATGAATCATTTTGAAACGACAATAAACAGAACCCCGTAGGGGTGACAGGAAAAAATGATGTGTGTCCAATCCTGCCGCCCCTACGGGGCTTGAAACAATTGCATTGCTTGTCGGCAGGGGTTTACACCGCCCGCCTATTGTGCTGTCGCCCCTACGGGGCTATGCATCATTTCCTAATCGCCGCAATGCCTGGCAGTTCCTTGCCTTCGATGGCTTCAAGCAAAGCGCCGCCGCCGGTGCTGACGTAAGAAACTTGGTCGGCGAGGCCGAACTTGTTGATGCAAGCCACCGAGTCACCGCCGCCGATGAGCGAGAAAGCGCCGTCTTTGGTAGCCTCAGCAATGGCCATAGCAATGGCCTTGGAACCTTGGGCGAAGGTGTCGAACTCAAACACGCCGCAGGGACCGTTCCAGAGGATGGTCTTGGAACCTTTGATGACGCTAGCAAACAATTCGCGGGTCTTCGGGCCGATGTCCATGCCTTCCCAGCCTTCGGGAATGTTCATCGGGTCAACCACTTGGGTGTCGGAATCGTTGGCGAACTTGTTGCCCACCACGCAATCTTCTGCAAGCACCAAATTGACACCTTTTTCCTTGGCCTTAGCAAGGATGTCAAGGGCGAGGTCGAGTTTGTCGTCTTCGCAAATAGAATTGCCAATCTTGCCGCCGAGGGCTTTCTTGAAGGTGTAGGTCATGCCGCCGCAAAGGATAAGGTTGTTGACTTTATTAAGCAGATTCTCAATGATTTCAATTTTCGTGGAAACCTTCGAGCCACCCATAATGGCAGTGAAAGGATGCTGGATTTCGTTCATCACCTTGTTAACGGCTGCCACTTCCTTGCCCATCAGGTAGCCGAACATCTTGTGGTCGGCATCGAAGTAGTCGGCAATCAAAGCGGTCGAGGCGTGGGCGCGATGGGCGGTGCCGAAAGCATCGTTGATGTAATATTCGCCATAACTGGCCAAGGTCTTGGTGAATTCCTTCTGCGAGGCTTTCACGGCTTTCTTGGCTTCGTCGTAGCCTTCCTCACCCTTCTCGATGCCACGCGGCTTGCCTTCTTCCTCGGCATAGAAGCGAAGGTTTTCAAGAACGATAACCTCACCGGGTTTCATGGCAGCCACTTTATCAGCAGCCTTCATGCAGTCTTCAGCGAACTGGACGGGACGGCCCAAAAGTTCTTCCAAGTGCTTGATAATCGGCTTGATGGAATACTTCGGGTCGGGGTTCTTTTTCGGGCGACCGAGGTGCGACATCAGCACGACCATGCCTTTGTCGTCCAATACCTTATTAATAGTCGGCAGGGCGGCACGCATACGGGTGTCGTCGGAAATGTTGAAATTGTCGTCCAACGGGACGTTGAAATCAACGCGGATAACCACGCGCTTGTTCTCAAAATTGACTTGATCGATGTTTACCATGATATTTAGATTTAAGATTGACTTCGTCGAATGCTTCGCATTTCAAGATTTAAAATTATGATTTTCAGGGACTACCATATTGATGGATTGTGGAATCATCTCAAAATCGAAGGGCGAATTGGTCAGGTTTTCGCCTTCGGTTTCGAGTGTGAGGCTGTGGGCAGGAATGGACACAATCCTGATTTTCTTGCCGCGGAACGTGCTGACTTCCTTCATCTTATTGATGAAAGTACCATCATAAATCTTGGTAACGTTGGCGGCGAATTTCGGTAGGCCCACTTTGCGAATAGCGGTGATGTCTAACAACCCGTCATTGGGAATGGCCTTGGGCATCATCATCATGCCTCCGCCGCAATAACGGCAGTTGCCCACCGAAAGGCTGAGAATTTCTTCGTCGAGAACCAATTGGTCATCCACAGTCAGTTGGACATGGACGCAGTCGTATTGGAACAGGCATTTTGCCACATTGAGCATGTATCGCGGAGCGCCTCCCTTGCCTTGCGATTTCATTATGTTTGTGGTTTTGCACACAAAATCGTCGAGGCCTGTGCCGGCGGCATTCAGGAAATAACGCACTTGCGGGTTGCCGTGGTTGTAATATGTCACCTTGCCGATGTCGTGCCTAAACAGGTTTCCTGCCTTGATGATTCTCACATTCTTCTGATAATCAATATCGAAACCAAAGGTGCGCCGCCAATCGTTACCTGTTCCCATGGGAATGATGCCCATCGTGATTTGCTCGGTCGGGAAGCGTTTTTGGGTGAAAATGCCGTTAATCACCTCATTGTTGGTACCGTCGCCACCAACGGAAACGAGTTTCGTGTAGCCTTTTTCGGTAATGCTGTCGCGCACCAATTCGATGGCGTGACTTTGGTGTTCCGTGATGATGAAATCAAACGCAATACCTTCATTAATAAGTATTTGCTTTATTTTTGGCCAGTCTTTTTCCGCCTTCCCGATGGAGGCCTTGGGATTGACAACGACCAACCATTTGTTGTTTTCTTCGGTCATTCAACATGAAATTTGGGGTCAAAGATAGGGAATAAAATGATTGATAGATTCAAAAAACCGTACTTTTGCATTTTCAAAGAAAAAATTATGAATCTTTTTGATGATATTCGGTCTTTTCGCGATGAAGAAATTCCTGCTGCCATGCAGCGCATAGCCAATGATGCCGCCCTGCCCGCGATTTTGAACTATCTCGATTTCGGGATGGATGTTGGGCAGTTTCAGAAAGTGTTGCGCAACATCAAGACAGTCAAAGAGTTCCAAACCGTCATCGTGAAAAGCGTGGTGGAAAGGATTATGCAGCGGACCACCGACGGACTCAGCGTTTTGGGCATTGAAAACCTGAATCCCGAAACGCATTATATGTTTGTTTCAAACCACCGCGACATCGTTTTGGATGCCATGCTGATGGATTACGCCTTACTCATGCATGGTTTTCCGCTTTTCAATATCGCTTTTGGCAACAATTTGGTTTTCAACGATTTTGCAAGCGTTTTTGCAAAATCGAACAAAATGTTTGAGATGAAGCGCGGTGGCGACAAGATGGAGTTTTACCGCAATTTGGCGCACACCTCCGATTATATCCGGCATTTGTTGGTAGAGAAAAACGAGTCGGTGTGGATTGCGCAACGCAACGGACGCACCAAGGACGGCCGCGATGCCACCGACCCTGCCGTCATCAAAATGTTGGGCATGAGCCGCCGCGACGATAGGGTTGCATCGTTGGCCGAGTTGCACATCGTTCCCGTATCGGTTTCCTACGAGTGGGAATCATGCGATATATTGAAAACCAAAGAGTTATATATCTCTCGAAACCAAAAATACGAAAAAAAGCCCGGCGAAGACCTCAACAGTATTCTCACCGGCGTGATGCAGCCCAAAGGCAAAGTGACAATCCACTTCGGGAAGGTGCTTTCGGAAGCGGATTTTGAGGAGTTAAAAGACTGTCCTTCAGGCGTGTTCTATAAGAAAGTGGCCGAAAAAATGGATGCACAAATCATCGGGAATTACGCCTTGTTCGCCAACAATTACATTGCCCACGACTTGCGTAGCGGCTCCACGAATTTTGCCGAACATTACACCGCCGAGCAAAAGGCCGATTTCGAGAATCATCTGCATTGGATGGACAATTGTCCCGAATTGGATCGTAAACTATTGGAAGACATTTTCTTGGGGATTTATGCCAATCCGATTGACAGCCTTTTGAAACTTTTGAAGCCATCGCAAGGATAAAACCCGTATCTTTGCGCGTTTTTCAATAAAGGAATGGGCTATCGTATTGACAAGAATTCGCATTGTGCCGTTGTCGGCCACGGCAGCATGGCCACGGCCATGATGAAGGTTTTGACGATGAATGAGGCATCGGTGGATTGGTATGTCCACAATCCGGAGGTGATGGAATCGCTTCGCACTGAAGGGCATAATTGTCGCTATCTTGCTGATGTTGATTTCGATACAAACCGCATCCATTTTTCCGACGACTTGAACGAAGTGGTGCGCCGTTCCGACATCATTTTCCTCATCACCCCGGCCAACTACCTGAGAAACTACCTTAACGGCTTGGAGGTTTCGTTGCATGACAAGTTCTTTGTTTCCGCCATCAAGGGCATCGTCCCTGGCGAGAATTTGTTGGTCACTAACTACCTCAAGCAGCGTTATGGGCTTTGCGAAGGGCAATTGGCTTTCATGTCGGGTCCAACCCATGCCGAGGAGGTTTCGCACAACCGCCTGACCCACCTCACCATTTCGTGTGCCGACCTCGACAACGCGCGGGTTGTGGGCGAGAAAATCAAGACCGATTTCCTGAAGTTGAGTTATTCGCAGGAAATGGTATATTTGGAATACATTTCCGTCTTGAAAAACATCTATGCCGTTGTGGTGGGCATGGCCATCGGCTTGGGCTATGGCGACAATTTCATTGCCGTGTTGGTGGCCAATTGCGCCGAGGAGATGCACCGCTTTTTGGACCTTGCCTTCGGTACGAAAAAGGTGGAAAAGATTCCGTCCAGTTTCATGGGCGACTTGTTAGTGTCGTGCTATTCCATACACGGGCGCAACCGCCGGTTGGGTGTGCTGATTGGTCGTGGCAACACGGTGAAGTCGTCGTTGAACGAGATGACGATGGTGGCCGAGGGCTATTTTGCCTCCGATTATTTCCAATACCTCACCCCCGAGCAGCGCGGGCAGATGCCCATCGCCGAAATGGCTTACCAAGTGCTGCACAAAGGCCAGTTGGCCCGCAAAGCCATGAAGCGGATTGAGGGGATTTTGGTGTGAGGGGAAGGTGAAAGCACCAAATTTGCACTTTTTGTCGTGCAATTTTGGATGACAATGGACGGGAACGATCACAAAAGATATTGTGCGACCATGTGATTATTGCTGACATACCTAATCAGAAAAGTTTTGGTGTCGGAAAAGGCATCGATGTGAATGGTGAAGAACACATACCATTGTGTGTGCCTGCTTTTTCTGAAAGTCGCATAATACAAATTCTTGCCATATTTCTGAAAATGGGCAGGGGCAGGTTTCTTTGATTTGGTAGGAAGGTTCTGCTCTATATCGGCAAATAAGTCGGTCACATATTCTATGGCATCCGATTCAAAACTGAAATAGCCTTTATCAAAAAGGATTTGCATTAATTCCGCAAAGTAACTTCGTACTTCCGGCAAGGCGAGCACAAGAGATCTCATTGTGCTGTGTTTTGAAACATGGTGTGGATGTCTTCCTTTACCATCGAAAGAAGGCTTCCCATCGAAACTGCTCTGCTCAAATCATACATATCTTTATTCGTAGAAAGCAGCAAGGCGCATTTCCGAAGCAAATCGATGTTGTTCTCCTTGTCGATGGCAGTCTTGAGGGTGTCTTTCAATGCAAGGATTTGAACGGGCGTATAGGTGCTTGAGGGTGTTATTTCTGCTGTGCTTGCCATTTTGTTTTTGTTTTTCCGCCGCAAAATTACAAAAATCCGCCAAACCAGCCTTGTCTTTTCATTTTTTCACTAACTTTGCCCCCAACAAACGAAAGTCTAACCAAACAAAACAGGAAATGACCGAAGCGCATTGAGCGCAACGACGAACAACGACATATTCATAAACCAAAGCATTGACTATTATTTCGCGTTCAAGAAAAAAGCCTGAGAAACTGATTTCAAGAAAGTCGGAATAACAAAGTTCACGGTAAGCCTTCGGGCTGGCCTACAATATCTCAAAGTTGATGTTTGCACCCTTTTGGTGTGAACACTTCTGAGATATTGGCGGGTTTCTTCTCAGGCTTCCCGTGAACGCGAATGGAAAGGTTCACACCTTTCTGTTTTCCGACAAGTGATTGATAGTGAGTGCAAAAACTGTCAATCACGATGGCGAACAAGAATCTGAATCAGGCGAAAAACGCAAAGAAAGACGAATTTTACACCCAACTTGTTGATATTGAGAACGAACTGCGGCACTATAAGGCGCATTTCAAAGGCAAGACGGTACTATGCAACTGCGACGACCCGCGCGTGAGCAACTTCTTCCATTATTTCAGTTACAACTTTGAGCAGTTGGGGCTTAAGAAACTGATTACCACTTGCTACAAGAACCAAAACCGCGACCTTTTCAGCCAAAACGATGCTGAACAAGCCATTTGGTTGGAGTATTTTGGCGACCGTAACGGCAACCGTGTGCCCGACCCCGAGGAAATAGGCATCCATTACTTCAAAGGAGACGGCGATTTCCGCTCCCAAGAGTGTATCGAACTGCTGAAAGAGGCTGATATTGTGGTGACTAATCCGCCTTTTTCGCTGTTTCGGGAATATGTGGCGCAACTGATTAAATATGAGAAGAAGTTTGTGATTGTTGGACATCAGAATGCAATTAAATACAAAGAGATATTTCCTTTGATTAAGGAAAACAAAATATGGCTGGGCTATGGATTTAAAGGAGGTGCTGGGCATTTTATCAGTAAATATGAGGACACAGCAACCGCAGGAGATCATAGAAAGGGAATGATTCGAGTGTCAGGTGTAACTTGGTTTACAAATCTTGAAATACAAAAACGTCTAGAAGATTTGATACTATACAAGAAATACAATTCTGATGAGTATTTGAAGTTTGAAAACTATGATGCCATAAATGTTGATAAAACATCCGATATTCCCGCAGATTATGATGGAGTTATGGGAGTTCCGATTACTTTTATGGATAAATACAATCCTAATCAATTTGAAATTATCGGATTAGGTGTAGCGAATTTAGGTTTAGAATGTGGAATCCAACCATATAAGCCAGAACACAAAAAGTATAGGAAAGAAATCCAAAAAAGAGGAACTGTAGATGGAGATTTATATATGATGGTAGACGGAGAGGTGACAGTTCCGTATACTCGTATCCTCATCCGTCGTCGTCAAACCAATCCAAAACCGGTTTCCTACGAGATAGGCGAGTTGCCCGTATCGATGGCGGCGGAAGCCATAGCCCCGTAGGGGCGGCAGGATATTAGGCAGGCGATGTGAACCCCTGCCGACTGCCGACAATAACATCCGCCAGGCCCAGCCCTGAAAGGGCGAAACGACATCAACCCGATACAAGCGCAGCGCAGTGTCGGGGAACACAAACAAACACTAAATATATGAACATAGAACTCCACAAAATCACCGTCCGCGAACTGACGAAAGGCTACGCGGACAACAACGAAAACGGCGTGCGCGCCTATGGTGGCCGCCTCGACGTGCGCCCGCC
>CACXQO010000101.1 GCA_902769815.1 uncultured Bacteroidia bacterium
GCAAAAGTAAGAATCATTTTTCAATTTTTGGGAAATGTCGGCAAAATAAATTACTTTTGTAGGCCAAAATCTTATTGTTATGAAGAGAATTGCATTGATTATCAGTTTTATAGCGTTTTTTTCCTTGGGATGCATCGCTCAGGGCAACACCGTTAGGTATGGACTCAAGTTGGGGCCGAGTCTCGATTGGGCCAGCGCGGGCTCCACTGCCACTAAGAATGATGGCATGAGGGTTGGTTTCAATGTCGGATTGATTTACGACCATTATTTTAGTGACCACATTGCGCTTTCCTCTGGCGTGAATATCAATTTTTTGCGGATGAAATACACTTTTACCGACCGCCGATTTGTAGAGGACTTTTTGGAGCAGACTATTGTTTCGGTGTCGCGTCGGCTGAATGCCACCAACATAGAGATTCCACTCAAGGCCAAGGTGTCGTTTGATGTTTTCGATTTGTTCAAGGCCTATGTAGAAGCTGGTGGAGGATTGGGTTTCAATATCAAGGACATGGGAAAGGATGGCTACAAGTATTATTGGGTTTCCTATGAAAGCCCAAATTATGATGACTGCACGAGCCAATATCGCCTGGTTCAATTGTCGATGATTTTCGGTTTGGGTGCCGAGTATGAAATCAACAAGAATTTGGGCGCGTTTCTGCAAGTGACTTTCAACCATGCCTTTTCCAATGCTTTTGTGCGTTCACTTGAGAGGCAGACGGGCAGTATCTTGCGCAACAATTTCATTGGTATTGAAGCGGGCATCATGTTTTGACGCTTTGCCTCAATTTCGAGCATGAAAAAAAGCCTGGCGAAATCCGTCAGGCTTTTCTGTTATCAATTAGTTGTGGAATCATTCGATTTCCTTCACCAGCTCAATCATCACGCGGCGGTCGTATTCCGTCGGTTCGAGTTTCTTGATGCCTCCAACGGGCACAAGGATGATTTGGTCTTCGGGAATACCCATTTCCATGAGTTCCAACATGATTCTGCGGCAGCGGTTCTCCGACAATGTTTGGTTGTAGGAAGGCGAGGCCGTTGCGCTGTCGCACGAACCTCTCAGACGCAATTTGTAGCCGCGCTCCTTGGCCACCTTTGCAATCTCTTGCAGGTTGACGAGGTCGCGGTTCGACATCAGTTGATACGAGTCGCGATGGAAGAAGATGGAGAACGGATAACTTACCATTTCGTCGCTCGAAATGCTTACAAGTCTGACAATCGTATCCATCATATATACCGTGTCGCAAGGCATGGGTTCTTGGCAAGGCAATGCATCGGGCAACTCATAGATTCTGCTGAAGTAGTAGGTCAAGCCCAAAGCAGCGGAATACATGTTGTCGAATCTCTTTGGTCTGATGTTCTGGGAATTTTGGGTGAAGAAAGCATCACCGCCGTCCATGTATTCATGTGCCCATGAGTCTATAGTCCATCTGTGGAATAGCCATCTGAGTTCAAGGTTGATGTCGAAATGCTCACTGATTCTGAAGTTGTTGAGCAAACCTGCGCCCAATGACAATTCAAAGTTGGTTCCGTCAACCTTGGTGAGGTCGTATGGATTACCATAATTAATGAAATGGATGATGTTTTGGGTGAGGAGCAAACGGTTGGAAGTCAACCCTGCACCTGCGTTGAGATAAATCACGGGAGTCCAAATCCTCTCGGGGTTATAGTACCCTTGGAAGAAGTCAATCGGACTGACCATAAACTGTGCCGACAGGTTATGGTAGTGCATGAACGTTTTGTACACTTCCAAACCATTTACGGCTTCGGCAATTTCCGGGTTTTCACCGTAGAGGAATTGAATGTGTTGTTCATTGGGGGTGTTGTGCCTTCCATAAATGAAACTGTTGAAGACAGTGTTGTCATACGAAAACCTCAATGCGGTCTTGTGGTTGATCCACTTTCCGAAATTGACATGAACACCGAAATGTGGCTGATCCCAATACACTTTGGTGAAACTGTTGGTGAAATAATCGGGCATTCTAAGGCTGCCTTGCCACCAACTGATGGTTGCATCTGCCGAAACAAACCAATTCCTGCGCCATCTGGTAGTCAGGTAACGAACTGAGTCAACATGACCGTCGGCCCAAACTGAAGTGGCTACTGCGAAAAACGCGATGATTGTAAGCAAAAGTTTCTTCATTGTGTTGATTATTATGTCTTTACAAAGAAATCTAGTTATTCCAAATGGCAAAAATACGAAAATTTTCTATTTGAGAAGTGAATTTCGTAAAAATTGAAAGATTTTTTCCCTTAGTTTGACAATCTTTCCAAGGTGTTCAAAACCAATTTTTTTATGTATGGATGATAGTCGATGGCGAATTTTTCGGTCACGCGGTTGGCAATCACCACGCAAATGGTCAGGCAATTGTGGCCCATCATCTTGCCGAGGCCGTAGAGAGCAGACGATTCCATCTCGAAGTTGCACACGCGCCAGCCTTGATAGTTGAACGTCTCGATTTTGCGGTTGTTTTCGGGATAGGTCAAGTGCATCCTCAGTGTGCGCCCTTGCGGGCCGTAAAAGCCAGGTGCCGTGGCGGTTACGCCTTGGTAATAGCCTTCCGCCAAGCGGTCGAAGAGTGTTTTCGAGCCTTCCACGATGTAGGGGAGAGGCAGGTCTTTCGGGTAGTCCATCTGTTTAATGAAAGCGTCGCGCATGGCGGTTTCGTTCACCTCTTTGTGCTTTTCGTAGAAGTAAAGCAGCCCGTCCAAACCGATGGCGTAGCGGGTGGCCACATAACTGTCGCCCACTTCAATGTCGGGCTGCAAAGCACCGCAAGTGCCGATGCGGACAAGGTTCAGCGAGCGGTGTTCCTCTTTGGGCATCCTCGTCTTCAGGTCGATGTTGGCCAAGGCATCGAGTTCGTTCATCACGATGTCTAAGTTGTCGGTACCCATGCCGGTCGAGAGCACGGTGATGCGCTTGCCGTTGAAATAGCCAGTGCAGGAAACAAGTTCGCGGTTCTGGCGTTGCAACTCGATTTTGTCGAAGAACGATGAAATCATGACGACACGCCCAGGGTCGCCTACTAAGATGATGTCGTCGGCGATTTGGTCGGGATGAAGGTTCAAATGGTATATTGCGCCCTCGTTGTTGAGGATCAATTGTGATGCAGGAATGGGTTGGTTCATTTTAATTGTTGATTTTGAGGGTGCAAAAATACGAAAATAATTGCAATGGCCGTTTTTTCTGTCAAAACGGTCGAAAAATGACCTATCTTTGCGGAAAATTGATTCAACTATGAGCGAAATCATCATAAAAAACATCTCTATAGGAGACGAATTGCTTATTGGTCAGGTGATTAACACCAATGCGGCATGGCTCGGCGAGCAACTTTCGGGTGCGGGTTTCCAATTGGATTCCGCCTTGACCATCGGCGATTCCGAGAAAGCATCACCAAACCCACAGTCTGCAAGTTCTTCGATACTGAACTGGAGTTTTGCCAAGCGGCCTACGACAACATCGTGTCCATTTTCAACCGTCGTGGCTTCCAAATGAGCGAGCGCAATCGTGGCCAGGCCATGTTGCCGAAATCAGGCCTGTATATTCCAAACACTTACGGCACTGCACCTTGCATGTGGTTGGAGAAAAACGGGGTCGTGTTTGCCTTCATGCCGGGCGTGCCTTACGAAATGAAGGGCATTTTCAACGATGAACTCTTGCCGCGCATCAAGCAACGGTTCCATGCTGTGCCTTACGAGAAGCGCGTCATTATGACCACGGGCATCGGCGAGTCGTTTTTGGCCGACAGAATCAAGGATTGGGAAGACCATTTGCCCGATTTCCTTTCGTTGGCCTATTTGCCTCAATACGGCATGGTGCGCCTGCGCCTGAGCGGAAGGCACGAGGATGCGCAACTGCTGCATGAAACTTTGGAAAGCGAAGTCGAGAAGTTGAAGGCCTTGATTTCAGAGTACATTTTCGCCATGCAAGACCAGCCCATTGAGCGCACGGTTTTCGACCTCCTTATTAATAAAGGTATGACTTTCGCCTCGGCAGAGAGTTGCACGGGCGGCAACATTGCCCATGCCATCACTTTGATTCCGGGCAGTTCGGAAGTGTTCAAAGGTACTGCGGTTACATACGCTACTCCGATGAAAACCAAGGTTTTGGGCGTACCAGCCGAAACAATTGAGAAACATGGTGTTGTAAGTCAAGAGGTGGTTGAAGGCATGGCTACGGGTGTCCGAAATCTGATGGAGGCGGACTTTGGCGTGGCCACCACGGGCATTGCCGGACCGAGTGGCGGCACGGAAGAAAACCCAGTCGGCACGGTTTGGATTGGTGTGGCTTCGGCGAAAGGCGTGGTTTCCAAACGTTTCAATTTCGGCAAGGAACGCGAAAATGTCATCAACCGTGCGACCATCATGGCCTTCGAGATGCTTCGCGAGGAAATTTTGGCTCACACAGAAAACACAGTATCATGAAAAAAATATTCATCATTGCTTTTGCTTTTTTGTTCGTATCATGTCAAGACAAGGCTCCGGCCTACAAAGCCAAACTTAACATCAAAACAGAACCTTACGACCTCGAATTCGACCGTTATGAAGACATGCTCTTCAATCTCGATACGGCTGATTTTCAGGCTGAACTGGTGAAAATCCAAGACCGTTACCGCGTGTTCCTCAGCGGCGACCTCAACAACCTCAATGCGGTGAAATATTTGAAAGACTTCGCCACCGACCCTTACAGCATTGGCCTATATAATAAGGTGAAAGCCGCATTTCCCGACCTGAAGCAAGTGGAGCCGATGGTGGAGAATGTGTTTGCGCATTTCCACTATTATTACCCTGAAATTGAGATTCCCAAGAAGGTTTTTACTTGTGTGACGGGTGTCAATTACGACGAGCCGCCCGTGCAGGTCATTGACGGCAATTTGGTGATTTCCTTGGATTGGTACCTTGATGGCGATGCGGTTTATGACCAAATCGGGATGCCGAAATACATTCAGACGCGCACCAACGTGGCGACATTGGCGAAAGATGTGGCCAACCGCCTGTATATGTATTATTTATACGATTGGCGCAAGCAGGGACAGATTGTCGGCGAGATGGTGTTTTACGGTCGCTTGAACTATTTCATCGAGGCCATGTGTCCCTCAATTGCCGACAGTGTTTTGCTTGGCTATTCCTCCAACCAGTGGCAATGGGCGGTGGAAAATGAAGGTCAGGTGTGGGCCGACATTGTTGGCAATCGCCGCCTTTATGACGCAGGTCTGGATGCATACATGATGTATTTTGGCGACGGTCCTTTTACGCAAGCCTACTCCAACGACGCGCCCTCACGCCTTGGCGAGTTTTTTGGCCTGAACATCATTCGCGCCTATGCCTCCAACCACGACTACGACTTGGTCGAACTGATGAACAGGAAAGATTTGCAGAACATTTTCCAAGATTCGGGTTATAAACCTAAGAAGTAAGGATTTGTTCACACGCAGAATCCGCAGAGCTTTGTGAAGCGCGAAGCGACGATAAGTTTGCGTCTGGCAGGTTCTGCGATTTCAGCGTATTTTGCGTGAAATAATTTCCAATTGAAAATCAGTCATCTATCCGACAGCAAACGACAACAAACGACTGCTGTCGACTACAAACGTTTAATCAACGGCTTTTTCTTGACAGGTTTTGCATTTTTGCGGAGTGAAACTAAATTATTATAGTTATGGATGCAAAAGACAACAAAACCATTGAAGTTCCGATGGGAAACACGAAAGAGGATATCAAAGCAAGAGAGGCCATTATTTCAGATGTGTACAGATGTTGGTATGAAGCGAATCCCTCAAAAGCGGTGTATAACACGCATTTGAAAGATTTTATTAATGTGCGGTTTCTGTCGATTAATGAAACAGTTCACCATGCTTCCATTTCTTATTTATCGACTTTGGCGGTTCTGCAATTAGACACCATACTTCGGTGTTCAGTGGTTTACGGCAAGCCCAAGCCTCCGAAGAAAGGGGTCGCCAATCAAAAGGTGTTTGCCTATATGCTGGAGATGCACCATGAGTTGATAGGTATTGGTCTTGTGAAAATGATGGTAGGCGTAAAGCGGACAGGCGAGAAAGTGCAGTATTGCATCACTGCGATAGAGGTATAAAAAAAGAAATCGACAGGCTGGCTCGCTCGAAAGGTCATCACCAAATTTTGGACGTCTGCGGACTGTTCCCCTATAGATTTCTGCCTGCAAAATTACAACATTTTTACAAAACAAGGCCTTTTCGCCGAAAAAAACGAGGAAAAACAAAGAAAACGACAAACAATAAACCCCTAAAAACCCCACAATCATGTTAGTAAAGACATTCGGATGCGCCCTTTTCGGCATCGACGCGATTACAGTTACCATTGAGGTGAACATCGACAGAGGCATCAATTTCTATTTGGTCGGCTTGCCCGACAATGCGGTCAAAGAGAGCCAGCAACGCATTGAGGCCGCCATCACCAATCTCGGCTATTATTACCCGCACAAGAAAATCGTCATCAATATGGCCCCCGCCGACATCCGCAAGGAAGGCTCGGCCTATGACCTGCCCATCGCCATCGGCATCATGGCGGCTTCGGAACAAGTGAACACTGACCGTTTGGAGCAGTTCGTCATTATGGGCGAACTTTCGCTCGACGGCACGCTTAATCCCATCAAGGGAACCTTGCCCATCGCCATAAAAGCCAAGCAGGAGGGCTTTCGAGGACTCATCGTCCCCAAGCCCAACGCACGCGAGGCCGCTGTGGTGGAGGGCTTGGAGGTTTTTGGCGTGGAGAACATTCATGAAGTTGTTTCCATCCTCAACGGCGAAAACACCATCCACCCCGTGACCATCGACATGGCTGACTCATTGCACGAGATGGTTTACGAGTTCGATTTTAGTGATGTAAAAGGGCAAGAGAACATCAAACGGGCTTTGGAAATTGCTGCGGCTGGTGGCCACAACGTCATCCTTATCGGACCTCCCGGTAGCGGGAAGACCATGCTTGCCAAGCGTATGCCCACCATTTTGCCACCCTTGACGATGGCCGAGGCTTTGGAAACCACTAAAATCCATTCCGTGGCAGGCTTGGTGGGGCGTAATGCTTCTTTGGTCAGGACACGACCGTTCCGCAGTCCGCACCACACCATCAGCGATGCGGGCTTGGTGGGCGGCGGCACCTATCCGCAGCCCGGCGAAATCTCGCTTGCCCACAACGGCGTGCTCTTCCTTGACGAACTGCCCGAGTTCAAAAGAACGGTTTTGGAGGTGATGCGCCAACCAATGGAAGACCGTGTCGTGACTATCTCCCGCGCCAAAATGACGGTCGATTTTCCAGCCAGTTTCATGATGGTGGCGGCGATGAACCCCTGTCCCTGCGGCTATTACAACCATCCCGACAAAGAATGTACCTGCAAACCCGGCATGGTGCAGCAGTACCTCAACCGCATCAGTGGTCCATTGATGGACCGAATTGATTTGCATGTTGAAGTCGTCCCCGTGGATTACAAAGATTTGTCGTCAAAGAGCAGCGGCGAGTCGAGTGCGAAGGTGCGCGAGCGCGTCATCAAAGCGAGAAAGATACAAGAAGAACGTTACGCGGATTTCCCGACCATCCATGCCAACGCGCAAATGACTTCTCAACTTATCCAAAAATACTGCGAACTTGACGAGCCTTGCCGCAACATTTTGAAAACCGCCATGAACCGCCTTGGCCTCTCGGCTCGTGCTTATGACCGCATTCTCAAAGTTTCCCGTACCATAGCCGACCTCGACAGCAGCGAAAACATCCAAACCGACCATCTGGCGGAGGCCATTAATTATAGGAGTTTGGATAGGGACAATTGGGGGGCTTGATATGGAATACTATCAAGGAAGTCTTAGGCAGTTTGCTGAAGAGTTGCTTTCAAAGGGCAGGGGCAATGGGCAGATGATAGTGGTAGCACATCTTGATAGCAAGGTTGTCGACGATATGAACAACAAAGGTGTCATACTTCAATCAGAATCTATCGTGGTAACACAACAAGCCGTGTTCAAGTATGCACATCATCCTAAGTCAAAAAAAGGAGCGGTAATCCCTGTCGAGCATTATGATTTGATTGAAAAAGCATTGAAAACGCCTTTGCACATCTATGAGGATACTGCTCAAAAAGAACTTGTTTATGTGTTCACTCATCCTTCCGTACATCAGAAACTGGTGAAGGTTGTTGTACATCCTAATTACAAATTGGATGGAAAAACGGTCATTAATTCGGCCAAGTCATGGGGATTTGTTAGTGCAGAATCTCTCGATAATCCGCAATTTGTGCTAATAACATAAGAGAGCGACCTCAAAAGCCGCTCTCTTTAAACTGGTGGTCGGAGTTGAACCGACAATAATCTCACCTTATTAAGGCGTGAAGCTACCCGTTGCGGTCATCGACCAGTGATTTTGAAGAATTGGCGGAGGGAGTCGAACCCTCAATATGACGACCTGTTAAGTCCTCCACGCTACCATGTTGCGACCATCAACCAACTTTCTGCTGCAAAAATACACAAATTTACAAACATGCAGCCCAAAACCATCAAAAAATCGCCAAAATCTTTTGCTCGTTTTGATTATTGACTAATTCCGCATCACGACGACTTCAATATCGTTGCCGACCAAAGTTTCACCGTTACGGGATGGGTGCGCAATGGTGATATGATTCGTTATACTTCTGAAAACCAAGGCCATGACAAAAGTCGTTTGCTACATTCCGCGCCTTACGGTGCAAACCGGGAAAAGATCACCGTCTATGTCAGTTGCGACGAGGGCGAGACTAGCCCGTGAGCAAGTGCATCGTGCCTAATAGTTCGGACTATTCCTCGCTTTGTGTCCTTCCCGACGGCACCATCGACTTCTATGTGGAGGAAGCCTATGCAGCTGCTTCGGATTATTCGATGGTGTTCTACAACATCAGCCTTGAATGGCTCACCGATGGCAATGAAAACTTTGACCCTTTGGATGTCGCTGAAAACCAATTTCAAATGGAGTCTTTGAAGGTTTATCCTGTGTCTGCTTTGTCGTTCGTAATGATTGAAACTGAGGGAATGCAGACTGTCAACATTTTTAACGCATTAGGTCAAATTGTTAAGGTCATTCAGGCCAATGGTATTTCGTTGAGGGAGTGGATGATAAAGGAATAAGAAGAGAAGGAAAGTTTATGAAATAAGTGGGCTTTCGGTTTCTTTGGCTTCCTTGAATTTTTGCAAACTTTCAGGCCTTAACGCATAAAAAAATTGACTTATGGCCCGAAAGTCTGCATTTTTTGGCCGATGGTATCACAATTATTCCTACTTTTGCATCGGAAAAACATATTGAAATGGCAAAGCGAAACGAACCTTCTTCTGATTTGCTGGTAGGGCGCAAAGACGAAATCAAGCATTTGGAAGCCATCATGGAGTCCAAGGAGGCCGAATTTGTGGTGGTCTATGGCCGCAGAAGGGTGGGAAAAACCTTTCTCGTCAATACCTTTTTCAACGACGAGTATGCTTTCAAACTGACTGGCCTTGCCAAGAAAGGCAAACGCGACCAGTTGGCCAACTTCACGGCCACGCTCAACAGATACGGCAACGGACGAAAATTCACCAAGCCGCGCACTTGGTACGAGGCATTTGAGAAACTTCGCGAGTTGCTCGAAGCGAAACGCAGCAAGACGAAGCGGGTCATTTTTATTGACGAACTGCCGTGGATTGACTCTCGCGGGAGCAACCTCATCTCGGCCCTTGAGCATTTCTGGAACGATTGGGCGGTCACGCAAAGGGACATCGTGCTGGTTTTGTGCGGATCGGCCACCTCGTGGATTACGCGAAAAATCCTGAAAAACCGTGGCGGATTGCACAATCGCGTCACGCAAAAGTTGTATATTCGTCCGTTCACCTTGGCCGAGTGTAAGGAATACATTCGCAACCGTGGCCTCAATATGGAAGAAAAGGAAATCGCTGAGTGTTATATGATTATGGGTGGCATCCCTTACTATTTGAAGAACCTCAGACGCGGTGCAAGCCTTTCGCAGAATGTAGATGAGATGTTTTTTGCCGAGAAAGGTCGACTTGACGACGAATTTGATGCGCTGTATAATTCGCTGTTCGAGAAGTCGGAGAACTATATCAAGGTGGTTGAAGCCCTGAGTACGAAAAACAAAGGGCTGACGAGGGAAGAAATTTTGCAAGTGACAAAATTGGAGATGAACGGGCATTTTTCCAAAATCCTACAAGACCTCATCGATTGCGATTTTGTCCGCTGCTACAAAGGCTACGGCAACAAGACACGAATGGGAATTTATCAACTCGTTGACCCTTTCACCTTGTTTTATTACAAGTTCATCCAGAAATTCGGCCATTCCGACAAGCCGTTTTGGCAGTACCAAATCGGGACACGACTGCACGACACTTGGGCTGGACTTGCCTTTGAGCAGTTGTGCTTGAACCATCATAGGCAAATTGAGAGAAGTCTTGGCATTTCGGGCATCCTCACGCAAGTGTATTCGTGGGCAACGCCTCCCGGTGCGGAGGAGAAGGCGCAAATCGACCTTATCATCCAGCGGGCCGACAAGGTGATTAATGTGTGCGAGATGAAGTTTTATGACGGCATTTTCAAGATGAAAGCCAAGGACTATGAGGATATGGAGCGGCGAATCAGGGCGTTTCGTGAGGCGCGCAACATCCGCAGGGCGGTCCATCCAGTTCTCGTCACGACTTACGGCCTGACGCATAACAAATACAGCCACTTGTTCCAAAATGTAGTGACCTTGAAAGACCTTTTTGCTTGACTTTTTTTGCATACTTTAGGGCTATAACGCATAAAAAAATCGACTTATGGCCCGAAAGTCTGCAATTTTTTGAATTGAAAAACTAATGAATTGCCATTTCAATAATTTTTCCTACCTTTGCAGCCCGAATCGAAAACCCGATTTTTGTTTGCAAATAATTGATAATCAAATAAAATAATGAGTTTAAACATTTCAAAATTGAGAAACATCGGTATCGCTGCGCATATCGATGCAGGTAAAACTACGGTTTCGGAACGCATCCTGTTCTTCACGGGCGTCAACCGTAAGGTGGGTGAAACGCATGATGGACAAGCCACCATGGACTTTATGAAACAAGAG
>CACXQO010000102.1 GCA_902769815.1 uncultured Bacteroidia bacterium
GGTGTAGAAATGCGAATTGAGGATGGTGCGCACCCAAGTGTGAGAGGCCGGAATGTCGACGCCGCTCTCCTCCGAAGGGGCAAGCACGGCGCGGAAATTGAAGTCGTTGATATGGCTTGCAAACGGCTCCGCTTGGGCGAACACATTGGCCAAATTCTGGCAATCTTGCTGAAACTTAGACATTTCAGCAGCGGTGTAGCCTTCGGGCAAAATCACGATGTCAACCTTGCTTTCGGGCGAACCATTGACCATAATATCCTGAACAGGAAACACATAGCGTTGCTCGGTGCTGTTGAAGATTTCGTCGGGGTCGTAAAGTTTTGAGAAAATCTCCTCAAATTGGCCATCGAAATTCCTGATTTCGAGGATGATATAGGCCTCATTGCGCGGCAGCGGAACACTCACTGATTCCTCATAGCAGCGTTCCATCACATGGGCTTCGTCGGTGGTTTGCCATTCGCGGAACAAGGTGTTGTAACCTCTCGAATAAATCAATGTATTGGTTTGTGCATCAATCACTTTCACACGGTTTGTTCCGAAATTGAACGGGTCAACCAGATTGACTTTGGAGCCACCGAAATGAGGCTCTATGACGAAACGCTCAAACACATAATGCGAACTTTCGAATGTGCCGCATTGGAAAACATCCATGCGCAACGAGCCTTCATCAAGGAAATACTGCCCGAAATTGATGTTTTGCGCCCTCGAAAGCAGCGAAAATGCGATGGCAAACAGGAAAACAATGGTCTTTTTCATCTCTAATTAGGATTATTTTGTTAGGAATCTGAAAGTTTGAAAGGGCAAAAATACAAAAATATCCGTCATTTGATGTTGGGTATCATTGTTTTTTACTAACTTGCGCCCAAATTAATCGAATGTATATGAATACTGAAGAATTGAAATCCATTTTCAAGCAACGCTTTGGTAATGAGGGCGTTGTCTACACTTCGCCGGGGCGTATCAACCTCATCGGCGAACACACTGACTACAACGGCGGCTTCGTTTTTCCGGGGGCTATTGATTCGGGCATCTACGCTTGCATCCGCCTCAACGGGACGGACAAGGTGCGTGCCTACTCCATCGACAAGGAGGACTACCGCGAGTTTGGCATGAACGAGGAAGACAACCCTCAAATCCACTGGGCCAACTACATCTTCGGCGTGTGCCGCGAAATCATCAAGCGGGGCTACAAGCTAGAAGGCTTCGACACGGTGTTTTACGGCAATGTGCCGATTGGCGCGGGAATGTCGTCGTCGGCAGCCTTGGAGAGCACTTTTGCCTTCGCACTCAATGAGTTGCTGAACCTCGGCATCGACAAGTTTGAGTTGGCACGTATTGGTCAGGCCACTGAACACAATTATGTTGGCGTGAAGTGCGGCATTATGGACCAATTTGCCTCACTCTTTGGCAAGGCAGGTCACCTGATGCGCCTCAACTGCGCCACGATGGAGTTTGAGTATTTCCCCTTCAACCCCAAGGGCTACAAGGTGGTATTGCTTGATACCGTGGTGAAACACGAGTTGGCTTCTTCGGCCTATAACAAGCGCCGCGAGTCGTGCGAGAATGCTTGCGCCCATATCGCTGCCAAACATCCCGATGTGAAATATTTGAGCGACGCGACGATGGAAATGCTCAATGATGTGAAAAACGAGATTCCCGCCGAGGACTATATGCGCGCGGAATATGTAATAGGTGAAAAGCAGCGCGTCCTCGATGTGTGCGATGCCTTGGAAAAAGGTGACTATGAGACCGTTGGTGAGCGCATGTACGGCACGCACTACGGCATGAGCAAGCTTTACGAGGTAAGTTGCGAGGAACTGGATTACCTCAACGACATTGCCAAGGAATGTGGCGTGACGGGTTCTCGCGTGATGGGTGGCGGCTTTGGTGGTTGCACCATTAACCTCGTGAAGGAAGACCTTTATGATGCTTTCATCGCCACGGCGAAGGAGAAATTCAATACCAAATTCGGCCATAAACCGAAGGTTTATGATGTGGTGATTTCGGATGGCGCAAGGAAAATAGAATAACACAATGCGGGTTTGACTCCCCCCTGCCCCCCTCAAGAGGGGGACGCGCAAAGCGACGCGGGGAAGAAAATACGTCCGGCAGGTGTCCCCCTTTTAAGGGGGTGGCCGAAGGACGGGGGATTCAAAGACCCGAAAAGAACAAATAATTAGACAAACAACAATGAAAAGATTTTCCATCATATTGGTATTGAGCCTCATAACTTTGGGAGTCTGGGCGCAGAAACCCTTCAGGCTCCAGGTCGGAGCCACGGGGTATGCCAATTGGATAAATCCGGACTACCTCGAACAAACCGTTTTCGATTTCAACGACAGCCAAATCCCTGAAGGCTGGACGCTATACAGCGAAGGCGATGTTGTGGAACCATGGCACATTGAAACGCCAGCCACCAACCCGCAACTCAATTTCCCATCTGATGGTACAGCCTATCTCTATGCCCATTCCGACCAACTAAATGGCACGGATTATTTGGAAGAAAACATCACTTCCGCTTATATGGACATTAGAGGCTACAAGAGCGCATTCATCCAATTCGATTATGATTATTTTGAGGATTGGGACAACACCGAAGGCAGGTGTTATGTAAGAGGCAATTTTGGGCCGTGGGATGGTACTGGTTTCGATCCTTGGAATGCCCAAGTTGGACGCTATACTATCGAAATAACCGAAAAAATTTCCCAAGATTTCCAATTTCGGTTCTATTACAAGAGCAATATACCCAACAACCATTTTGCCATCGACAACGTGACCATCTTGGGCGAAACGGAAGAGCCCATTTCAAACAACGTCCTCGGCTTCAGGCTGTGGCTGGACGGTGCTTTGATAGGCGATGTGACGGAAACCGGGTACCAAATCGACACGGACACCTTGCAGGAAGGCCATGACTATACTTTTTCGGTGGCAAGCATCCTCACCGACGGCATTTCTGACACCATTGCACTCACTTTCACTTATTATCCTTGCTCCAATTTCGATGGCGTTTACGAATTTCACGGCGAGTTTATCGACTCGACCCATGTGGAACTGACCTGGGACACGCCGTATAATTTCAAATCCAAGGGCGGAGATAGCCAAAGATATTTCTTCTTGACTCCCGATGTAATCACCCATCCTGGCGCAGGTTACAACGACGGCTGGGATGTCAGTGCCTTGCATGACGGCTTGACGGCTTACGGTTTCAACGCCGACAAGGAAGCCGGATTCAAGGTGATGGACAAGTTCAGCATTCCCGAAGGTGCTCCCACCAGTTTTGCCGGCCTTCGCTTCTATGTTTACGAAGGCCCGACACCGACTTCAACCATTACGGGTGCCTACCTTACCATTTATGACGGCGACCCGCTGATTGGAGGAAACCTTATTGGCGGTTCAGAGGCCATCAACTGCCTTTATCAAGGTTGGTTGGACTGCTACGAATGGGCTCACATCTACCGCACTGGTGAGGACGATTTCTCGGATGTCAGTCGGCCCGTTTGTTATGCCCTTGCCAATTTGGAGTATGTTGGAATGGGAATGCAATTGGAGCCAAATCACACCTATTGGTTTGTGGCATCATTCAAGGGGTCGTTGCGCGACGATGTGCACGTGATTCCCGTCACTCGATTGGATGAGACCACCACGGGTGAGGCTCGCATATATTCCGAGGCTACGGGTTGGCAACCCATCCTTGACCCTGGGACGCAAACCCAACAAGGTATCGCATTCGACATCATTGGCTACATACCTGCCACATTCGGCGTGGCTTATAGCGACATCTTCCGCGATGGCGAACTGATCGCCCACGGCGTGAACCAATGCTATTATTTCGATGAGAATGTCCCTCACGGCATACACACCTACAGTATCCAGAATGTCTATTACGATGCCCTTTTCTTCGACTATCCTACCAAAGCCTGCCTGCAAAGCATTGAGGTCAGGCCTTGCTATCCACCGAAGAATTTCGAAGTCAGCACCGAGCCGTTGAACGGAACGGACGAACTCAACCGCCTGACGTGGGACAAGGAAGATGACATCCCTTTGCGCGACGATGTAAAAACTTACTATGAGATTTACCGCAAGAGCATTTTGGATAATCAATATGCTTTGATTGGCGCTTTGGCCAAGGACAACACATCGGAAACCTTTGAATACTTGGACACCGTTCCTCAAGGCACCTATTATTACAAAGTGAACGACTACAATATTTTCCCCACGGGTTCATGCCAAAGCGGTTTTGCCAATCAGTACGGTGAATGTGTGATTATAGGTAGCATAGCAGCCGAGGCCGAATGGAGCCAAGGCACTGACGGCGTAAGGTTGAAATGGGGTGAAGACCTTCGCAAAGCGCATTATCAGTATGAAAACGGAGAATTCGTCGATGCTGGAAACCTCTCTTGGGGCATTAAGACTGACAATCCAAGCCAATTCGGTTCATTCGTAAAGAGCGTGTCGCTTTATTGCGTTGCCGATGGAGAATATGACATCATGATCTACTCTGGCAATACTTCACCCAACACGCTGGTTTGGCAACAGACTGTACAACTGACAGGCGCTAACCGATGGCACACACTTACCTTCGACAACCCATACCAGATTATGGCATGGCCATTATGGATCATCATCCACCAACAAGGCATTGAGAATCCGGCCGCCTACGCGCACGATGATGGTTCGTCGGATGATGGACGCTGGGTTTGTCTCGATGGCTATTGGTACAAGCCTGAAATGAATGGCTCATTTATGGTCAGGGCCGACATCGACAACCAAACGGAAGGTGAAGACTTGCTGCAATTGGAAGAGCCAACGATGGGCGAACTGCATTATAATCTGTATCGTTCGCACGACAATGGCAGTTACGAGAAAATTGCCCAGTTCCCCTTCCCGGGCTATTGGAGCCATGTGCGCTATTTCGACCCGATTGACGAAACGGACTATTCCTGCTACAACTATAAAGTCACTATAACATTCCGCGATGAATATGGCCACCTTTGCGAGTCTCAACCTGCGCCCAATGCCGAAAATCCATCCATCGACTGGGCGGAGGTTTGCGATACATGGAACATCGAAGAAACCATTGAAAATGAAAATCTTATCCTTTATCCTAATCCTACTACAGGCTTTTTGACCATTACGACAGATAATTTCAGCCATGCCGAGGTTTATGACCTGACGGGACGGTTGATGAAACGAAGCAAACAAAACACCATAGACCTCGGCAGATTGCCGCAAGGCCTATATGTGGTGAAGGTTTTCGACAATACAGGTTATGCAACAATCCGAAAAATCATAAAACAATAATCAATAAACAAAGGGCGGACACGCAGGTCCGCCCCTACGACAAACAACAATTCAACAATAAACAATTCAACAATTCAACATAAAATGAAACCAACACTATTAGTATTAGCCGCAGGCATGGGCTCGCGTTACGGTGCCCTGAAGCAGATGGACGGCGTTGGCCCCAACAACGAAGCCATCCTCGATTATTCCATTTACGACGCCAAGCGCGCCGGTTTCGGCAAGGTGGTCTTCGTCATCCGCGAGGACTTCGCCGAGGCCTTCGGCTTTAGCGTCCCCGAAGGCCGCGTGAAACCTTGGGGCACCTGCCACGCCGTGCTGATGGCCAAGGACGTGATCCACGAACCCTTTGCCGCCATCAACGCCGACGATTTCTATGGCAAGGAAGCCTACGAGGTCTTGGCCAAGTATCTCACTGAATGTGAGGGCAAAAAAGGTGCTTACAGCATGGTCGCCTACAAACTGCGCAACACCATGTCGGACTTCGGCACGGTGAGTCGCGGCATTTGCACCGCCGACGCGGAAGGCAACCTTCAGACCATCGTCGAGCGCACGGCCATCGGACACACCGAAGACAGCGGCGCGGCCTACACAGACGAAACTGGCTCGCATCCACTTGACATGGATTCTCTCGTTTCGATGAACTTTTTCGGCTTCACTCCCGACTTTTTCGAGTATTCCGAGAAGGGCTTCGTAGAGTTCCTGAAAGGCACTGCCCAAACCAACATCAAGGCGGAGTTTTTCATTCCGCTGATGGTGAACCAAAGCATCCACGACGGCTCGGCTAAGCTGAAGGTGCTATCAAGCAACGCCTCCTGGTTCGGCGTAACCTACAAGGAAGACAAGCCCGAAGTGATGCGGAAGATTCGCGAGCTGATTGAAAAGGGTGTTTATCCGAATAATTTATGGAATTGAAAATGCGGAATTATGAATGCGGAATGCGGAATCCGCAATGCGACGCAGGGCTTCGCCCTATTCCGTATTCCGAATTCCGAATTAAACAAAAGCAATGAACATCGAAGTAAAAACTTGGGGGAAAACCCCTGATAATAAAGACATTAAACTCTACACCTTGACCAATGCCAACGGTGTGAAGGTGCAGTTGAGCGACATCGGCGCGGGCATCGTGAGCATTGTCACGCCCGACCGCTATGGCCACATGGAAGACATCGCCCTTGGCTATCCACATCCGTGGGATTACTACAACGACGGCCCATGTGCGGGCAAGACTCCCGGACGCTTTGCCAACCGTATCGGCTACGGACGCTTCAAGATCGACGACAAGGAATACCAGCTTGAGCAGAACAAAGACGGCAAGCACCATCTCCACGGCGGCAGCATCGGATTTGCTAACCAGAAGTGGGCCAGCCGCATCAATGGCGAGAGCGTCGTTTTCACCTACCTTTCTGCCGACGGCGAGGCTGGCTATCCCGCCGAGTTGGTGTCGAAAGTATACTACACCCTCAACGATGAGAACGAGTTGAACATCCGCCTGTGCGCCTATTCTTCGGCCACAACCATCGTCAACCTGACCAACCACACCTATTTTAATTTAAAAGGCGAAGGCAACGGCGACATCCTCGACCACAAACTGCGCCTGAACGCCTCGCGCTTCCTACCTGCCACCGAGGAGCTCATCACCACAGGCGAAATGCGTCAAGTGGCTGACACCCCGATGGATTTCACCGAAGGCAAACTCATCGGGCGCGACATCAAGGAGCCCTATCCCGACCTCATCAACGGCAAGGGCTACGACAGCTGCTGGGTCATTGACGGCATTGAGAAGGACAAACTTTGCCTTGCTGCCGAGTTGTCGCATGATGATACAGGCCGCATGGTGAAAATTTACACCACACAGCCTGGCATTCAGGTCTATACTGGCAACTGGCTTTCGGGTTGTCCGAAAGGCAAGAACGGCCATGTTTACGAGGACTATTCCGGCGTGGCCTTGGAGTGCCAAGCCCTCCCCGACTCGCCCAACAAGCCCAACTTCCCGAACACCATTTTGCGCTCGGGCGAGGAGTATTTGGAAACGATTATCTTTAAATTTTCAACACTGTAATGAAAGAAAACTACGGATTAAACGGATTTTACGGAGGACGATTCGTGAATTTAGCAGCTAAAGCTGCCGATGTGTACGGATCTCCGTATCATCTGCAACGAAATTGCCAAATTCAGGATTCAAAAAATCTGAATAATCAGCGAAATCCGTAGTTAGAAAAGACATAGTAAAATCTTTAAATCAAAAAATAATGAGTACAAAAACGAAACAATGGGGCGCTATCATCGTCATGATCGCCCTGTTCGCCATGATCGCCTTCGTGACCAACCTCTGCTCACCAATGGCCGTCATCGTGAAAAACCAATTCGGCGCCAGCAACTTCCTGTCGCAAATCGGCAACTACGGCAACTTCATCGCCTACCTCGTCATGGGTATCCCCTCAGGTATGCTGATTAAGAAATTCGGGTACAAAAAGACCGCACTGATGGCCCTTGCCGTGGGCATCGTCGGCATCCTTGTGCAATGGGCCAGCGGCAGCATGGGCTTCGGAGTCTATCTCATCGGTGCCTTCATCGCCGGCTTCTGCATGTGTATGTTGAACACCGTAGTCAACCCAATGCTGAACCTCCTTGGCGGCGGCGGCAACAAAGGTAACCAACTCATCCAAATCGGAGGCGTGTTCAATTCGGCGGCTGCAGTGGCGGTTTACATCCTCATGGGTGCGCTCATCGGCGAGGCCACAAAAGCCAAAATCTCCGATGCCACTCCTGCCCTGCTGATTGCCTTGGCCATCTTCGTCATCGGTTTCATCGTCATCCTGTTCACCAAGATTGATGAGCCACAACAGCCCGTGGAAGTGAAATCGGAAGTGAAGGACAAATACAGTGCCTTCTCGTTCCGCCATTTCAAACTTGGCATTCTGGCCATCTTCCTTTATGGTGGCATCGAAGTGGGAACACCAACCTACATCCTTCAGTATTTGACTTCAGAGCCGACCGCAGCCACACCCGGCATCGGCATGAGCGGCACCATTGCAGGCCTCATCGTGGCCGTCTATTGGCTGATGATGCTCATCGGGCGTTTCATCGGCGGAGCCATCGGCGGAAAGGTTTCTTCCAAGGCTATGGTGACCACCGTTTCCATTGCGGCCATTGCGCTTGTGCTGTTCGGTATGCTTGCCCCGCAAACTTGGCAAGTCAAGGTGCCGGGCATCGACTGGGCCAATTTGAAGGTGATTTGGGCTCAGGTTCCCGTCGGCATTTTTGCCTTCATCCTCGTTGGTCTTTGCACTTCGGTGATGTGGGGTGCCATCTTCAACCTTGCTACTGAAGGCTTAGGCAAGTACACCGCTATCGCTTCTGGTGCCTTTATGACTATGGTCTTCGGCTTCGCCATCATGGTGGGTCTGCAAGGTCTTGTTGCCGACTGGACGGGCAGCTACATGACCAGTTATGTGGTCGTACTGTTCTGCGCAGCCTACATTCTCTTCTACGCCCTCGTGGGTTCAAAGAACGTGAACAAGGACATTCCAGTCGACTGATGTTCAAGAAGATACTTGGAACAGGAGCAACAAGGGTGGTCAATGTGCTGACACAGTTGGCCACCCTCATTATGGGCACCAAATTCCTCGGTGCGGCGGAATGGGGCAAAGCCTTTATCGCCCAAACCGACATTACCTTTTTATTAATAGGTATCGAACTCATTGCAGGTAGCGGATTGGTGTATTTCACGCCGCGAAAGAAACTCGCCACACTGATGAAGATTTCCTACAGTTGGATTGCTTTCGTAATGATGATTTATCTCCTGTTATTCAATATCTTACATTTTTTTCCAAAATTCTATCACACCGTCGTTCCCGAAGGTTATGCCCAACTTGTTCTGCTTATGACCTTCGTCTACAGCCTGCATGAATTCAATCTCAACCATTTCCTCGGAAAGGAGAAAGTGGCCACCTATAACTGGCTGTTTATCACACAGATACTCACTCAAGTCACAATCATGGCATTGTTGATCTTTGCCTTCGAGTTGAGGACGGCCAAAGCCCTGCTCTACTCTCAACTTTGTGGCTACAGCCTGGCCACGCTCATCGGCTGGATGTTGCTGTTTCCCAGCATGAAACGCGAAGGCAGCGATCCACTCAAAAGCAGTTGGAAAGAGATGCTGCATTATGGGGCTTTCGTCCAACTCTCTACTTTGGTCAGCACGCTCAACAAGCGCCTGAGCCTCTATCTGCTGAAAACGCATTGCGACGAGAGATCCATCGGCGTGTATGCCTCTGGAACTCAGGTTTCTGAAGGCGTGAGCATCGTGAGCCAAAGCATTGGTTTGGTGGAGTTTTCAGCCCTGAGCAACACCGAAAACGCCCATCGCGCCTCGCAACTCACCTTGCGCTTTATGAAACTCGCCATCCTTTTGACATTCATGGCTTTGCTGGTAATTTGCCTGTTACCCACGAGTTTTTTCGAATGGCTGCTTTCGGGCGAGTTCAGCGACATTCGGACGGTCATCCTACTGATGGCGCCTGGCATCGTTTTCTTCTCTGCCCACACCATTTTGGCCAACTATTTTTCCGGCATCGGGAAGCCCAAATATAACCTTTACGCATCGCTTATCGGATTGACTGTCACACTGATAGCAGCGTTTATCCTGATTCCCGCTTTAGGCATCCGAGGCGCGGCCATCACCACTTCGCTGACTTATACGGCGTTGTTCATCTACCAATGGCTTGTTTTCCGCCGTATGACAGGAACACGAATTAAACAATTGATTCCCGATAAAACGGATTTTGAGTGGGTTTGGGGGAAAGTGAGAAGAATTATTGGAAAGGATAAGAACTAAAGGGCGAGGCGCAGGTATATGTACGACAAAGCATCAATGAGATAGTTTGATTGATTATTATTCTTGAACTCTGAGAAGTGCAATAAATATCAAAAATTGCACTTTGCGAAGTGAGACTCTACGTCACATCATTACAAAACCAACATTTTTCCCACCCCGAAACGGTAGTTTCCCCGAAAAACACTACCTTTGCCGACCAACTTTGGCAGCGCCATTCCCCAACATCAAACGAAATGAGCAACTTGGAAAAACTTCTGCCCTTGCCGGGAAAACTCAACCAAGAGGAATTTTTCATTCTCGGCCTCATCACCTACCTCGACTCCGGCCTTCAGGATAGCACGATGGACTATATTTGCAGGCAACGCGGCATACCAAAAATGCAGATTCGTGACATCACGAAAAAACTTAACCACCTCGGCCTCATTTCGTTAGGCTCGCGTTATTGGAATCCTTTCGGAAATACCTACCCGCAACACTACTTCGCTGTCGCCCTGCGGCTTTTGGAGAGCCATCCCGAACTGGTTAAATATCTCGAAAGCCTTCGCACCCAGCCATCAGGAATCTATGATTTCCTTTGGCGCATCGCCAAGGCCATCCATACCCAAGACCCAAAAATCATCTCCAACATACGCCTGTTTCCTGATTGGACACGAAACCCCCTCCCCTATTTGGAGCCGCTTTTCGGCCACAAGGAGTTCCTTCCCGCCTATGCGAGCCTCGATCCACAGCAGATGGAGCAACTGCTTCACGACCGACTTGACAATATGCTCCTCCACGAGGCTTGGGACGAAAAACAATTGGGCGACCTGCAAGACATCATTGAGTATTATGGCTCTCTGGAACCTAAAGCAAAAGACGGTCTTTCAGACCTTTTGACGGCATACCAATTCCTTTTTGAAGGCACAAAACCCGTTTGGAAATCCAATGAGCCGAGTTATTTGACGCTGTGCATCGATGCCATCCAATCGGTTTATCGCGGCGATTTGGACGCTGCCGGAAAGCAATTTGAAACCTCGCTGAAACTGCGCAACAAGACCGCCGAAAACAAGAACCTATACGAGAATCCCTTGCTCGACTTCTTCCTCATTCTCTTTTACGCCAAGGCCAACACACCCGCTACCCTCAAGAAAGCCAACCAGTTCTTCAACAAGAATGTGACCGGCGGCGCCGACCATTATCCTTGCCGCATCATCATCAGCCAAATCATCAATGCGGAAGACGACAAACGGCTCAAAAGCGATATTGAACACAGTCTTTCATCGTACCGTGCGCTCACCATTTCGAGGCATCTTGCGGCATTGCTCTCCCAGTATTTCGGCTTGTCCGATGTGGTCAAGAAAGGCCTTTTCAAAACCTCTACCGACCCTAAATGCGCCTTGCTGCGCCACGAGCTTTCTCCTTATTATGAAACCACTGACCGCCAAGAACTTGAGGAACGTTTCGGCGGCAAACCCATCCTGTTTTCAATCCATAGGGAAGAGCATTGGGAAAGCGTAATCGAGAACCTGACCGCGCAAGTCGCCGTTTCCAAAAAGAGCATCGACCAACCCGTCCAAAGCGACAAGCGAATCATCTATATCATAAGCGATTACGAGTCGATTGAGCCGATGGAGCAACGCCGGCTGAAAAGCGGTGCTTGGAGCGTCGGGACGCACTTATCGACAGACAAGTTTATGCGTCAGGAATTGGATAGTATGGACGAAACCGACAAGAAAATTGCCGCCGCCTCGCGCTCCTACAGTTATTATTCCATCTACGGACGATACGCCATTCCGCAACTCATCGGCTCCGACCGCGTGTTCATCAACAGCACAAAAGGCCGGCAACCCGTGGAAATCGTCGAAGAAAAGCCCTTCATCGCCATCGAGAAAGCGAAAAACGGCTTCGTGGTCAAGACCAATGTGCCCGAAAAAGACGAATTCTACCGTGAAAAAGCAAGTCCGACCATCATCCGCCGCGACAGCAAGACCCACTTCACCGTGTTCAAACTCACTGATTTCGAGCGGAAAATCATCGAAACGCTGATTGGATTGGGAATGTTTCCCAAACAAGCCGAAACCAAACTGCTCCAATTCATCGAGCAGATTTCCGACAAGGTCGAAATCCACTCCGATTTGTTGGAAGGCGGCTCCACCTTGCAGAAAAAGGAAGGCCTTTCGCGCCTGCTTTTGCGCGTCGTTCCCGACAAAGAGACTTTTTTGGCAAGCATCCTCGCCAATCCGCTCGAAGGCGGCAAACTCCGTCTAATGCCCGGAATGGGACAGGAAACCGTGTTCGACGAAGCCAACGGCGAGCGTTTCCAAGTGTCGCGCAACCTTGAAGCCGAAAAAGACAACCTTATGGAAATCAAAGGGTTTATGCAAGAGGAATTGCTCACTTCGGTTTCAGTGAACCAAGCCGAAATGGAGCCGGAAAGCCTGCTCGGACTGCTCGAATTCGTGAGCGACCATTCCGACCGCTACGAGATGGAGTGGCCCGAAGGCAAGAAGCTGAACCTGAAGGCCAAGTTGAACAAAGATTTGGTCAACATCAACCTTGTTTCGAAGGAAAACTGGTTTGAGGTGGAAGGCAACATCACGATTGGAGGCAACAATATGTCGGCCCTCGATTTCCTCAACCTGATTTCGCAGGGCATCTACCACGAGCGTTTCGTCAAGCTGAACGAGACCGACTACATCGCCATCAGCGAGCAGCTGGCCAAATACCTGCGCCGATTGGAAGGCCTTGCCCAGCAAAGCCACGGCAAGGTGCGCATCCCCTTCTATCAGGTGGGAGCCTTGGCCGAAATCGTTCACAACACCGACGGCAGCCTCAAAGCCGACAAGGGTATGGACACCCTCGTCAAGAAAATCGAGAAAGCCGCCAAGATGAAAATCGCCATCCCGAGCGCATTGCAAGCCGAACTGCGTGACTATCAGCGCGAAGGCTTCAAGTGGATGGTGAGGCTGTCGGAATGGGGAGCAGGTGCCTGCCTCGCCGACGATATGGGCTTGGGCAAGACCGTTCAGACCATCGCCTTCTTGCTCCACAAGGCCGCCAAAGGACCTTCGTTGGTGGTTTGTCCGGCCTCCGTTATGCTCAATTGGGCCAACGAATTGAACCGTTTTGCCTCGACAACGCCAAAGCCTACGACGTGGTGCTCACCACCTACGGGTTGCTTGTCCGCGAGGAGGAAGCCCTCACCAAGCTCCAATGGAACATCGTCTGCTTAGACGAAGCCCACACCATCAAGAACCGAGGCACGAAAATGTCGTCGTCAGCGATGAAACTCAAATCCGAAAGTCGCGTCATCCTCACGGGTACGCCTATCCAGAACTACCTCTCGGAACTCTGGAACCTGTTCCAATTCCTCAATCCGGGGCTGCTCGGCACCTTCGACAGTTTCATGAACAAATACATCTTGCCCATCGAGCGGGATGGCGTGGAAGAACGCCGCTCGCAACTCAAGCGGATGATTACGCCTTTTATGCTGCGTCGCACCAAGGCCGAAGTCGTTGAAGAACTGCCCGAAAAGACCGAAATCACCCACGACATCCAACTGACCGATGCCGAAATCACCGCATACGAAACCCTTCGCGAAGCCACCGAACAAGCCTTGCAATCGGAGGACAAGGTGGATGTGAACATTCTGGCCCAAATCACCAAACTGCGACAAGCCGCCTGCTCCATCGGCCTCATCGAAAAAGGCTGGAAAATGGGTTCGACGAAAATCGCCGCCGCCGTGGATTTGGTGGAGGAAATCGTCAAGTCGAAAAACAGCGTGTTGGTTTTCAGCCAGTTCACCTCGTTTCTCGATATGGCCAAAACCCAAATCGAGGCGCGTATCGGCAAGGACAAAATTTTCTATTTGGACGGTTCCACGCCCATCCGAAAGCGCGAGAAGATGGTGGCCGACTTCCAGCACGGCTTGGTGCCCGTGTTCCTCATCAGCCTGAAAGCCGGCGGATTGGGCCTCAACCTGACCAACGCCAACTACGTCATCCACTTGGACCCGTGGTGGAATCCCGCCATCGAGCAGCAAGCCACCGACCGTGCCTACCGCATCGGGCAAAACAAGAACGTGACGGTGTATCACCTGATTTCGCGCCACACCATCGAGGAGAAAATCCTGCGCCTCCACAAAACCAAGCGCGACTTGGCCGACTCGCTCCTTTCGGGCAGCAACATCAGCCGCGCAATGACCATCGACGACCTGAAATATTTGGTGGGGCAAAACTAAATCACTCCGCAAACATCCCGTCAATCAGGTCTTTATAATGTTCGGCGATGGCTTTGCGGCGGATTTTCAGGCTCGGGGTCATCTCACCATCGTCAATGGTCCACTCGTGGTCGAGCAACTCGAAACGTTTCACTTTCTCGTAGTCGCCGAAGAACTTGTTGTAACTATCGACTTCCTTGCGGAAACGGTCGTTAACTGCCTTAACCTTAATCATTTCCGTATTTGTAGTATAAGGAATGTGGTTCTCCTCGCACCAAGTCTTCAGATGCTCGAAGTTGGGCACAATCAAGGCGGCAGCAAACTTCTGGTTTTCGCCCACCACCATAATGCTGTTGATGAATGGCGACTCTGTGAACTTCCCTTCAATCAGCGCAGGCGAAATGTACTTGCCCATCGAGTCCTTGAAAATCTCCTTCATTCGACCCGTGATTTTCAGCAAGCCGTCCTCGTCAAACTCGCCGATGTCGCCCGTGTGGAAATATCCCTCCTCGTCAATGGCGATTTTGGTTTGTTCCTCGTCCTTGTAGTAGCCTTTCATCACGCTGGAACCTTTCACCAAAATCTCACCCGTTTCCGAATCAATCTTGAAGGTTACGTTTTCGCAAGGCACACCCACCGTTCCCGCCTTGATGACACCCAAAGCGAGGCTGTTGGTGGCAATCACAGGCGAAGTTTCAGTGAGTCCATAACCTTCGATGATTGGGATGTCCATGGCGGCAAACAAACGCACCAAACGAGGCTGCAAACTGGCACCGCCTGAAATAATAAACTCCAAGCGTCCACCAAAGGCTTTTCTTACTTCATTGAAAACCAATCTATTAGCCAAATACAATTTGAATCGATAAGCCCGCTGAGGTTTCTTTTCCGTTTCATCATAACGTTCAGCCAATTTGAAAGCCCAAAGGAAAATGCGTTTCTTCACGCCTGTCAGTTTATCCCCTTTGCGCATAAAGCCATTATACACTTTCTCGACGATACGAGGCACCGTTGTGAAATGCTCAGGCTTCACGTCGGCAATGTCGCGCATAATGGTGCCAAAATTCTCCACATAATAGGTGGAATTGCCGAGATAAAGATGGGTGAATAGCACCGAGCGCTCATAAATATGCGACAAAGGCAAGAAACTCACCACTTTATGCGAACTTGGCACGGGATAATGCGGGCCGTAGTGTGCCACGCAACTCATCAAATTATTATGCGTCAGCATCACGCCCTTTGGAGTACCCAAAGTGCCTGAAGTATAGATAATTGTGGCCACATCTTCAGGGTTGACGGCATCCTTATGGGCTTGCAAGGCGGTCTGGCTCTTCTTGTCGATTTTGACGGAAACCATCAGTCCGCGCAAGGTCATCATTCCTTCCACGGGATTGAAAGCGAACTCTTTAGGCCGCTCGGGCATCTGGTCAAGGATGCTCTTCACCTTCTTATGAATAAGGGAGCCTTCCACGAAAACCACCTTGGGGGCGGCATGGTTGAGGATGTGCTCGTAGTCGGTTTGGCGTGCCGTGGGATAGACGGGAACCAAAATGGCACCAATCTGCTGAACGGCGAAATCCACCATGTTCCATTGCGGGCAGTTGTTGGAAATCAATGCAATACGATCACCTTTGCCCACACCAAGACCTATCAGACCTTGGCTGATGACATCCGTCATTTTAACGAAGTCGCGACCGATGTATTTCTTCCACTCCCCTTCCACTTTGCAGGCAAACATCACCTTCTTCTTGCCGAATTTCTCCACAAATCGCGGCAGCAGGTCGAAAGTGCGAGGCGGGATGTCAGGAAATGCCTGAACCTTTTTTCCTTTGATTGCGTATTTTTCCATAAAACCGAAAATCGGTGCGAAAATAGAGATAATTTCACTCCACCCGTGTTTTTATCCAAACGAGGGGTTATTTTGAAACCAAAATAGGAGATTTTTTCAACGAAATCTAAACGCCTTGCTGCCCATTTTTCCAATAATGACTATTTTTGCGCCCGATTCAATTGCTATGGTGACCATTTTCGACGATATGAGCCAAGTGACCGAAGCCGAGGTGCAACGGATGCTGCCATTGGTGGACGGGCAACGACGCATAGAAGCCCTGCGCTACAAACACCTTTTCGGGCAATTCGCCTGCCTGAAGTCGTGGCTGATGCTGCAAGAATTACTGAAACCATTGGGCATCAGCAACTTGGACTTCGATTTCAACGAACATGGAAAGCCGTTCCTAAAACTTCATCCTGACATCCATTTCAACCTCAGCCATTGCAAAAACGGCATCGCCGTTGTCGTCGATTTTGCTCCTGTAGGCATTGATATTGAGAGTTTTAGGAAAGACAATCTCTCCCTTGTGCGCAAGACGATGAACCCCATCGAGGCCGAATGGATTTACGCATCAATCGAGCCTGTCGAGGTGTTCTCGCAATATTGGACCAAGAAGGAAGCTATAGTGAAACTGCGCGGCACTGGAATCATTGACGACCTGCATCATGTGTTGGACGGCAAAGGCTACCGACTTGAAACACACCTCAATCGCGAAAAACGCTATGCTTGGAGCGTGGCTTACACACTATAAACCAACATTATGAAACCGAAAACGCTCCTTATATTGTTTCTCTTGGCTGCAAGTCATGGCTTTTCGCAAAACTCCGATTTCTGGAACGGAATCGAGAATTTCGACGGCCCAACCAATGAAAACCCCATTTTGGCAGCGCAAATCGATTTTTATTTCGACAAATTCGTTTCTCCCCTACCCGATTCCATCACATTGGAAATCAGCCGTTTGATTGATAGGACAAACGATAATACCGAACTCCGCGATTTCTTCCTTTGGCACCTCTTGGAGCGTTACCGACACCCCGAATACATGAGCCAAGACCAAGTGTTTGTCTGGCTCTATGACCATTACTTTTCCCAACTGGAAATCAAGGATTTGAACGCTACCAATCTTGCCATGATTCAGGAAAAGGCAGAGCGTTTTCGGAAGCTCGCGCTTTTCAACGTCGCACCTGACATCAAGTTGAATGATTCCATTGATTTACAATCTATTGAGAGCGAATACACGGTACTGTTTTTTTACGACCACGACTGCGACCTCTGCCATCAGGAAATGCGGGATTTGGACTCGGTTTGTGCCGAACATCCTGAAATCTCTGTGCTTGCCATCGACTTGAACATGGAAAGTTCGGGCGGATTTGCAATCCGCCCGAAAGGAAACGGGGATTTGAAATCCCCTATTCAATATCGTCGGATTTCAAATCCGTCGGAACTGATAGCGTTGTCCGATGCCTACGACATCGAAACCACACCATTGATTTATGTTCTTGACAAGGAAAAACGCATCATTGCCAAGAAGATACGGGCGAAACAAATCCCAATTATTTTGGAATCTGGATTGCTTCGTTCCTCGCAATGACGCAAAGCGTGTCAAATAATGTCAATATAGGACTTCATTTCAGGAACACATTTCTCTGCTTCTTCAAATAACTTCCACTGTGCTCGCGTGCGCACTAAATTATGCGTGGCGTATTTTATTTTATAATAGGTGTTGCCGTTGATATAGTCCGTGAGGAAACGCACCGCCTGCATATAGGGGAACAATGTGGCTGCGTAGGGCAAATTCTCCTTCTCAATCGGCAGAAGGAATGATTTTGTGCCTTCCAAATAGCCTTTCGCAAAGGCCTTGAAAATCTCCATGTTGAAGTGGATGTTGTCCAAATTCTGGTCGTCTTCGGCACCAGTGTTGGCCGCCGAGCGCAAGAAGTCACCAAAGTCAGAAAAGACGAAACTTGGCATGACGGTATCCAAATCAATGACACACAGCACATTGCCATCCTTGTCGAAAAGCATGTTGTTCACTTTGGTGTCGCAATGGCAGATACGTTTGGGCAACTTGCCTTCGCGATAAAGCCGCTCGCCGAGGCACATTTCTTCGGCCTTATCCCTGATTTTGTCCACAAACTTCTTCACCTCAACCTCGCGCATTTGCCCGATGCGGTCCTCTGCCACGGCATCCTCCATTTGTTTCAAGCGGAACTCAATGTTGTGGAAATCGGGAATGATTTCACCAATCGGCGTTTCAAGGTCGGTCAACAGCGACTCGAAATCGCCGAAGGAACGGCCCGCATAATAGGCGTATTCCGGCGTGACGGCCTCGTAATTTCCCATTTTCGACGATGTAAGTCTTGCCCGTGTCGGCTTTCAGGAAATGCAACACGCGGCGGTTAATGTCTTTAACACCTTGACTCTCATATTTTTGCAGAATGTGGCTCGTCACGGCTTCGATGTTGTTTTGCAACATGTCAACTTCGGTGAAAACGGCGTTGTTGATGCGTTGGAGCACATATTTCGGTTGGCCGTCCACCATTATTTTATAGGTGTCGTTGATGAGTCCGTTGCCCAAGGGCGCAATGTTTTCGATGGTTTTCGGGTCGACGAAACGGCCCGCAATGGTGAAAAGTTCGTTCATAAGGATAAAATTTTTGCGAAAATAGGAATTTTGTACCGATATTTGACTGCGTCGAAATATATTTTCCTAATTTTGTCCGCAAATTAATACTCACGCTATGAAAAACAAGTTTTTACACCTCATCATCGGCCTCATTTTGTTGGCCTTCGCCACTTCATGCGGCGAGAAAAAGGAAACCGAAGTCCGCAACTACCGCATCATTGATCACACCATTGTTTTCGACGAACCGCAACGCATTGAAGGACAGAAATCTGTGCTTCAGTTCACCGTCGACCCCATCGAGAATGTCCGCCTCGGCTTCATCGG
>CACXQO010000103.1 GCA_902769815.1 uncultured Bacteroidia bacterium
AGCCAGTTCGTGTGCAATATATGCTTCCTTTTAGTTTCAAATTAGAAAACGAAAAACCTGAATAATTATGGCAAGAGGCAAACAAACCTGCAAAATCCTGAAGGAAATCCGCAAGCAGATTGCGGCAGAGAACGATATTAAGTTGGTCATTGAGGAATGTACCTACCAAGGCGACTGCCTCGGCACCTGCCCGAAATGCGAGGCAGAGGTTCGCTATTTAGAGCGCGAGTTGGAGAAACGGCAACGGTTGGGCAAAGCCGCAGTCGTTGCGGGCCTTTCCGTAGGTTTGCTGGGCGCAAGCCAAGTGGCTTTGGCTCAACAACCCGATACTTTAAGGATGGACACTATCCATAAAGAAGTGATTGAGGATGGGGAACTTTTTGGTTGTATTGTGGAAACCATGCCTGCATTCCGTGGCGGTCAGCAAAAGTTGTTTGAATTCTTAGGGAATAATTTGGTCTATCCCCAAGAAGCCAAAGAAGCAGGCATAGAAGGTCAGGTATTCGTTGAGTTTTATATTGAAAAAGACGGCACTGTTACTGATGGGAAGGTGCTCAAAGGCATTGGCTACGGTTGCGACGAAGAGGCTCTTCGGGTGATTGGTCTAATGCCAAAATGGAGCCCGGGCAAACAAAGAGGGAAGGCCGTCCGTGTGAGATACACATTGCCCATCAATTTCAAATTATCAAAATAAGGAATAAAGCTATGGCCAAAGGAAAACAAACCTGCAAGATCCTGAAGGAAATCCGCAAGCAGATTGCGGCGGAGAATGACATTGAATTCGTGACCTCGGAATGTACCTACCAAGGCGACTGCCTCGGCACCTGCCCGAAATGCGAGGCCGAAGTGCGTTATCTGGAGCGCGAATTGGAGAAACGGCAACGGATGGGCAAGGCTGCCGTAGTCGCAGGCCTTTCCGTAGGTTTGCTGGGCGCAAGCCAAGTGGCTTTGGCGCAGCAACCGGATCCTTTGAGATTGGATACTACTGAGGTGGTTTTGGAAGGGTGTGTGGTTCCAGAAATGGGCGAGGTGGGAAATCCAGAACATGATGTTTATCAGATTGTTGAGCAAATGCCTAAATTCCCAAATGGACAAGAAGCCTTGATGCTGTATATTGCGAAACAGGTCAAGTATCCCGCAGAGGCCAAAAAGGCTGGTGCCCAAGGAAGAGTGTTTGTGGGGTTCATCGTCGAGCCAGATGGAAGTCTCTCCGATTTTAAGGTGTTGAGAGGAATCGGATTTGGTTGCGATGAAGAAGCCCTGCGTGTAGTGAAATCCATGCCGAAATGGCAGCCTGGAATGCATAGGGGCAAGGCTGTAAGAGTGCAATATTTGGTCCCAGTGAATTTTAAGTTGGATTGATTTCCTTTCGTGCCGAAAAAAGCCCTACCTTTGCAGCCGCGAAACAGTAGAGGCGCGAAGAGGGTTTAGTGAATCCCCCTTGCCCCCTTAAAAGGGGGACGCGCAAAGCGGCGCGGCGCAAAGCGACGCAAAACTTGGCGAAGAACTTTCGTCCGGTAGGTGTCCCCCTTTTAAGGGGGTGCCCGAAGGGCGGGGGATTAAAAAGACCCTTCTCTGAAATCTTTAAATTAGAAATCTTGAAATACAACGAATTATGAAACAACTCATCGAATGTGTGCCGAATATCAGCGAAGGCCGCGACAAGAATATCATTGACCAAGTGACCGCTGAAATCGAGAAAGTGGAAGGAGTCAAACTGTTAGACGTGGATCCCGGTATGACCACCAACCGCACCGTCATCACCTTCGTGGGTGAGCCTGAGCCTGTGCTTGAAGCCGCCTACCGCGTGGTGAAGAAAGCCGCCGAACTCATCGACATGAGCCAGCACCACGGCGCCCACCCGCGCCAAGGCGCCACTGACGTGTGCCCCCTCATCCCCGTGAGCAACATCACCATGGAAGAAGTGGTCGAGTATGCCCACAAGTTGGGAAAACGCCTCGGCGAAGAACTCAATATCCCGATTTACTGCTATGAGGAGGCCGCCTACATCAAGGAGCGCCGCAACCTCGCGTATTGCCGCACGGGAGAATATGAATCCTTGGCCTCGCGCCTCGGCACGGAGCAATGGAAGCCCGACTTCGGCCCCAACGAATGGAACGAACACGTTGCCCATACCGGTGCCACCCAAGTGGGTGCCCGCGACTTCCTCGTGGCCATCAACTATAACCTTAACACCACCTCGACGCGCCGCGCCAACGCCATCGCTTTCGATGTGCGCGAAAAGGGTCGCCCGATGCGCGAAGGCGGCAAGGTGACCGGCAAGCCGATGAAGGACGAAAACGGCAAACCGATTATGATTCCTGGTGTCGATGAACATCACCAACATCAGCGTTTCGCCCGTCCACGTCTGCTTCGAGGAGGTCTGTGCCAAGGCCGCTGCCCGTGGCGTGCGTGTCACCGGTTGCGAAATCGTTGGTCTCGTGCCCAAGAAGGTGCTGATGGATGCTGGCAGGTTCTATCTTGCCAAGCAACAGCGCAGCCTCGGCGTGAGCGAAGAGGAAATCATGAAGATCGCCATCAAATCAATGGGTCTCGACGACCTGAAACCCTTCGACCCGAAGGAAAAGGTCATCGAATACCTCATCGAAGACCACAGCCAGAAGAAACTTATCGACATGACCTGCACGGGCTTTGCCAACGAGACCGCCAGCGAAAGCCCTGCTCCGGGTGGCGGTTCCATTTCGGCCTACATGGGTTCTCTCGGTGCATCTTTGGCCACGATGGTCGCCAACCTGTCGTCGCACAAGCCGGGCTGGGACGAGCGTTGGGAAGAGTTCTCCAACTGGGCCGTCAAGGGTGCTTTCGGCCTGCCGAAAAAGACCGACGAGGAGAAGGCTGCCCGTAGTGCCGCCATCCAAGAGGCCACGAAATATGCCACGGAGGTGCCTTTCCATACGATGAAAGCCGCCTTCAAGGCTTTTGAGGTTGTCCGCGCCATGGCTGAGACCGGCAATCCGAACTCCGTCACCGACGCTGGCGTGGGTGCTTTGTGTGCCCGTTCCGCCGTTATGGGCGCCCATTTGAACGTCAAAATCAACGCTTCTTCGCTGAAAGACGAGGCTTTCAAGGCCGAAATCTTGAAGGAAGCCGCCGAAATTGAGGCTGAGGCTTTGAAGCAAGAGGCTGAAATTCTGCAAATTGTGAACAAGGTCATCCAAGGGGAATAAAATTTTGAAAAATCGGTTGCGGGTATCTGAAAAAGTTGTACTTTTGCAACCCAAATTGATGAAGTTAAATTTTGAAAGGATATAAGCAATGTCAAAGAAACAGAAAGACGCGCGCGTGAAGGTCATTCTCGAATGTACCGAACACAAGGCCAGCGGAATGCCCGGTACTTCAAGGTACTACACCATGAAGAACAAGAAGAACACTCCCGACCGTTTGGAGTTGATGAAGTATAACCCGATTCTCAAGAAAATGACCCTCCACAAGGAGATTAAATAATTTAGAGTTATGGCAAAGAAAGCTGTTGCTACCCTTCGTAGCTTAGACAAGACCTATAGCAAGATCATCAGAATGAAGCGTTCTGAGAAGACTGGTGCCTATTATTTCGACGAGATTGTTGTTCCCGCCGACAAGGTTCAAGAATATCTTGCTAAGAGATAAGTAAAGTTATCAATTGAAAATCAGGCTTTTCCATAACCAATATGGGAGAGCCTTTTTGTGTTTGTATAATCGGACGGGGGACTTATGGACTAAGGACTAAGGACGAAGGGTCAAAGACGCAAGATTTAGGATAGCTATCTGTTCAAGTTCAATTATTGAATGTCTTCTGTCTTATGTCCTCCGTCCTCCGTCAAAAAAATAAAGAATCATGGGCCTATTCTCATTCCTCACACGAAAAAAAGAGCAAAAAGAAGACCTCGACAAAGGGCTTGAAAAGACCAAGACCAATGTCTTCAGCCGCATTTCCAAAGCCATCATGGGCAAGTCGACCGTCGATGACGAGGTTTTGGACAATCTTGAAGAAATCCTCATCACTTCCGATGTGGGCGTTGAAACCACATTGAAAATCATCGACCGCATCCAAGCTCGTGTCGCCCGCGACAAGTATGTGGGCACCAATGAGTTGAACAAAATCCTGAAAGAGGAAATCATGGCTTTGCTTCAGGAGAACGAGTCGGGCGACGGCACCACTTTCGAGATTCCCGCCGACAAAAAACCGTATGTCATAATGGTTGTCGGCGTGAACGGCGTGGGCAAGACTACCACCATCGGCAAGTTGGCCCACAACTTTAAGAAGGCGGGTAAGAAGGTCGTGCTTGGCGCGTCTGATACCTTCCGTGCTGCTGCCGTTTCGCAGTTGCAGATTTGGGCTGAGAGGGTAGGTGTGCCCATCGTGCAGCAAGGTCAAGGTGCCGACCCCGCTTCCGTGGCTTTCGACACGGTGAAATCCGCTGTGGCACAAGACGCTGACGTGGTCATCATCGACACGGCAGGCCGTCTGCACAACAAGGTCAATCTCATGCGTGAACTGACCAAAATCAAGACCGTTATGCAAAAGGTCATCCCCGAAGCGCCGCACGAAATCCTACTTGTCCTCGATGCTTCTACGGGTCAAAATGCCATCGAGCAGGCCAAGCAATTCACCGCCGCTACTGAAGTCAATGCCTTGGCTTTGACCAAGTTGGATGGCACTGCCAAAGGTGGCGTGGTCATCGGCATTTCCGACCAGTTCAAGATTCCGGTCAAGTACATCGGAGTGGGCGAAGGTATCGACCATTTGCAGATTTTCGACAGGAAGGCGTTTGTCGATTCGCTGTTTGAATGATGAGCCTTTATTGCTCACAGAATGAAGTCGGTTTTTGAAAGGAAATCGACTTTTTTTTGTTGTATTGGTGTCGGTTGGGATTGTTTTAGTATTTTTGTAGGCAAATAATGAAGTGATGATAAAAGAGATTGCAATTCAGAATTGAGAAAAATCTATTTTTTGTCGGTAAAATTGAATAAATCATGATTTCAAAGATCGAAATAAAAAACTATAAAGCCTTTGATAACGAGGTGAATACTCTGGAACTGCGGCCCGTTACACTGTTGATTGGAAAGAACAGCAGCGGCAAAACTTCACTGTGCAAATTGCTGCCAATGTTGGAGAACGCTACTTCGGGTAATCTTGAAACCCCATTGATGTTGAAGAACAACGACATCACTCTTGGAAGTAGGTTTGAAGATTTGTTTCACAATGGCTCCACTACCGATTTAGGTTTCAAACTATATTATGATGATGGGGCTGTAGTTGGAGCAAGCTATCTGATGCTTGATGGAAAGATGATGGTTTATCAGTACTACGCAGGGGATGGAGAAAAGCAGGAGGTGTTTCCATTTTTCGAGAGGAAGATCTCAGAAAGAACGACGTTTAACGGGCTGGTCCATTACAAAATCCTTGAACAGGTGAACTTGGATCCAAACCGATTAAAGTTTAAGGTGGATTATGTTGGTCCCATGAGGATTGACTCCAAAAGGACTATTGATTTTGAAGGCTTTGGGAAAAATGATTCGGTAGGATTTAGAGGTGAAAACACTTATAATATACTTTTGAATTCTTTTCTTCAGGAGGATGGACTGTTCTCCAATGTTTCAAAATGGATGGAAGACAATATGGAAGGACAAAAGCTTGTGTTCGAAATGACGGCTCCGGGCACTTATGCTCTAAAGGTTGTTAGAGATGGTGCAGAGGTGAGCATTGCTGATGTTGGTTATGGCCTATGCCAAGTGTTGCCAGTCATAACCCAGTCTTTTATGCCGAAAGGAGGAGACATTGCGGCCATTGAGCAACCTGTGCTGCATCTACATCCTGCCGCTCATGCCAATGTGGCTTATCGGCTTGCTGAATCTGCAAAGACAACAGGAAGGAAGTACTTGATTGAGACGCACTCGGAGAACTTCCTGTTGGGCCTTCGCAAACTGATTTCCGACCCCCAATCGGATTTCAATGTTGATGATGTCATCATCTATTATGTGAACCATGACGGTGAATCTGCCTATTTGGAAGAAATTACCATTGACGAGAATGGCGAATTGTCGTCATGGCCTACAGGCGTGTTTAGTGAGAGTTTTGATTTGATGGCAGAAATAATGAACAACAAGAAATGATTTTTAAGATTGACCATAATTACGCGACGACCATACAAGGAGCGACTCTGTCTGATCTGTGCTGCAAGATGATGGAGCATGGCCATTTTATTGACTGTGACAAAAATACTTTTGAATTGATTTCGAAAAGCATTAAAGAAAATGCGAGTACGACACAGAAAGAATGGTTTATGACTTTTAAAGGATTCAGTATAACAGCTGAATTGAGAAAGTATTTGACTACTATATCGGTGGATGGCAGCAATTATTCCTTGGATGATATGAACCGTATGATTGGTAAAGAGAGTAGAGTCCTTGTGGAAAATGGTCCATACGAGTGGGATGCTTTTAAGAAAATGATAGGTGTTTTTGAGCGCGATAGGAAGTACAAAAATTTGTTTCAGTTACTTATTAAGGCGCGAAATAACAATTATTTGTCTGACTTGCATTGCGGTGGCTGTGGCATGATAATCGCCAGAATTAAACAACAAGAACAGGGCGAATATAAAAATGTATTTGCTGTGAAATCATGTGTTGTTTTTGATAGGGATACTATAGATGATCATTCGTATAGTAAAGAAAAAAATGGATTGTTTAAGTTGTTTTGCAACAAGGATAGTACTACGGTTACTGACAATGACATCTATGTATTAAATCAAAGTCCATATTATTGGCACATGTGGTATAAAAGAGAAATTGAAAACTATTTTACCGATGACTGTTATGTTGAAGAAGGTGTAGATGTGACAGGCTTTCCAACAGAATTAAATCGTAGAGATTATTTTGCTATTGACAAATCATCCGCACCTGGATACGACAAACCTTTGTTGTCATCAATTGCGGGTCACATGAGCAGAGCTGATTATGACACGATAGCTTCAAAAAAGTTTTCTGTTAATGGTGAATTGTTGTCGGAGTTACAATTGTTATTGCTTAAACTTGTAAAAATCATATAATATGTCGGGAATTTCAATTAAGCCGGATCGCGAGTATTTGCGAGAGATATGTTCAAAGATTGAAGCGGGAAAATATGGCATACCTGTTTTCCAAAGAGACTATGTTTGGAAACCAGAGCAAATCCTCGATCTCTTTGACAGCATCGCAAAGGGCTATCCGATTGGCACCATCATGCTGTGGCAGCCGAAGGAGTATGATCCCAAAACAAAGGATATCCTTACGGATGAGGTGAAAGATGAACCGATACCAGAGTATTATGTGCTAGACGGTAGGCAACGACTGACGACTTTCTTTGGTTGCGTATCTAGTCGAGAGGATAAGCAAAATTGTTTCAAACTAAGTTACAATTTAGCCACCAAGTCGTTTGAATATTCCAAAAAAGATAGAAAGGAAGTTTTGCTTGTCTCAGACATTTACGATACATTTACAATGCTGAAACGGCTGCAAGAAATAATGGACTCGTTTGACGAACAGAAATCCAAGGAATATGTTGAGACTGCTCGACGTATGAATGCGATTTTGCAGAGTTATGAGACAGGAGAAATTATGTTGAACAATTGTACGTTGGAAGAGGCGGGAGTTGTTTTCTCTCGAATCAACTCTAAAGGAACTAAGATCACCAAGGCTTCGATGTTACAAGCGATTTCATATAAAGGCGCTGGCGGTATTCTTTTGTCCGATGAAATTGAAGGTATCTTGGATAGGTTGTCTCAATATTCATTTGACAAGTTGTCTTCTGACGACATCCTTAATTGTTTCTATCGCTGGTCGTCAAAAGATTTCTATAATGCGAAAATGAATGATTTGGAGGGTGTTGATTTCACAACCAACTTGTCTGAGATAACTGATACAATCATCAGGGCTGTGGAATTCCTTTACAATGACTGCCTGGTGCTTTCTTCCGGCATCCTTCCCTACATAAAACAGTTGGTTGCTCTAACATGGTTTTTTAAAGAGAAAAAGAATCCGGCTGAAGATGAAATCAAGGAGTTGAAGAAATGGTTTTATTATACCTCATATTGCCAAACCTTCCAAAACAGTTCGTTGTCAAATGTACGATCTGTTTTTCGTCGTTTCGATGATTACATTAAAGGGCGTAAAAGCACGGCTATTGACTATGAGCCTATAGAACTGAAAGATTTAGGTGATGATAAATTCACTATCAATTCTGCCAAAGCTAATTTTATGATGCTTTCCATTATCCATCATGCCAAAAAAAGAGTTCCTGTCATTATGATGAACTATATGGGTTATATTCGGATGGGAGGCAAAGATGCAGCCAATTATTTTCCAGAGCTTTTGGCCGATGATAAGACAATTCTTTCTAATTGTTTCTATTTCGATGGTAATTATACAGATCAAGAACTTGATAGATTTGTGCTGAATAAGGATATGTTGTTGTCGTTTATCAGCGGTCAAAAAGAAAAGTTTGTTGAAGCAAGAAACAAAGCGATTGTTGAGTGTGAAAAAGAATTACTGACGGAACAAGGGATTGTTATCAAGGAAGAGAAACAAGAAGTTTCTTGATTTTCAAATTGATTAATTGTCAATGATTATGCGTAAACCCACCTTAAATATCATCACCCTCGGCTGCTCCAAGAACAAAGTCGATTCGGAACATCTGGCCGCTTTGTTGGAGCACAAATACTTGATTCGTCACGATTCAGATAGAAAGTCGGACGTGGTCATCATCAACACTTGTGGCTTCATCGGTGACGCACAAGAGGAGTCTGTAGATACTATTTTGGAATATGCCGAGTTGCGCAAGCAAGGCAAAATCAGCAAATTGTATGTGATGGGTTGCCTTTCGCAGCGTTTTAAGAAGGACTTGCAAAAGGAAATCCACGAGGTGGATGGTTTTTATGGCGTGGAAAGCGTGAATCTCGTTGCCGCCGACCTGCTGAAAGAGGAACCGAAGCCCGACTATTGTAGTCGTCGAGTTCTTTCCACCCCCAAACATTACGCCTATTTGAAGATTTCGGAAGGCTGCAACCGCCGTTGCGCGTTTTGTGCCATTCCGCTGATTCGTGGGCCACACGTTTCCGTCCCGATGGAAAACTTGCTTGAAGAAGCCAAAGGTTTGGCCAAGCAAGGCGTGAAGGAACTCATCCTCATTGCCCAAGACCTGACCTATTACGGTCACGACATTGACGGCAAGTCGCACATCGTGGAATTGGTGAAAGCCTTGTGCGAAATCGATGGTTTTGAATGGGTTAGGCTGCATTACGGCTATCCTTTGGGTTTCCCAGATGAGTTGTTGGAATTGATGCGCGAGAATCCCAAGATTTGCCATTACATCGACCTGCCGTTGCAGCACATCAGCACACATATATTAAAGGATATGCGCCGGGGCGTGGACCGCGAGCAGACCATAGGTTTCGTGAAAAACGTCCGCAATCATGTGCCCGACATTGCTTTCCGCACGACGTTCATCGTGGGTTTCCCCGGTGAAACCGAAACTGACTTTGAGGAGCTTTGCCAATTTGTCGAGGTTATGCGTTTCGAAAGGGCAGGGGTGTTCGCTTTTTCGCCCGAGGAAGGTACGCCCGCATACGAGATGAAAGACGATGTTCCCGACGAGGTGAAACAGGGACGTGTTGATAAACTTATGGAAATCCAGCAGAACATCTCTTTGGAAATCAACGCGCAAAGGGTAGGCAAGACCGAAAAGGTCCTCATTGACCGACTTGAAGGAGATTATTATATTGGGCGCACGCAATACGATTCTCCCGAGGTGGATGACGAAATTCTTATCTCGGTTGAAAATGAGTTGGAAATTGGCAAGTTCTATCAGGTCAAGATTACGCAGGCCGATTATTTCGATTGTTATGGAGAAGTCGTAAACTGAGTTTCCTATGGCGAAGCACAACGAATTGGGAAAGAAAGGCGAGGAGATTGCGACTCAATACTTGTCCGAAAAGGGTTATGAGATTTTGGAACGCAATTGGCGGAACCGGCATAAGGAGATTGATATTATCGCCAAAGACGGCAATGAGTTGGTCATTGTGGAGGTGAAGACCCGTCAAAACGATGAGCATGGCGATCCTGATCTTGCCGTGACAAGGCCAAAACAAACTCGTCTAATTTATGCCGCCAACGCCTATATTTTTCAAAACAAGCTTGACATAAACACTCGTTTCGACATTATTTCCATCGTTTTCAAGGACGAAAGGCCCGTTATTGACCACATTCAGGATGCTTTTTTGCCCCATTGGTAGGCCATTATATTATTTAATAGGTGAATAATTCATCCAAAAAATAGTCCTATTGAAAAATTTTCTCATTGACATACAGTATGATAGCATGTTTTATGAAATATTTTTGGAAAAACCCATTGTGGAACGGGGAAAAGGTTGTACTTTTGCACCCGCTTTCGGAAGGGAAGAGTGGTTGGCAGGGGGGATTTCTGGGGCGAGTTCTTTGATAGTCTGAGGCCAGCACAA
>CACXQO010000104.1 GCA_902769815.1 uncultured Bacteroidia bacterium
CTTAATGCGCAGGAGTACCACATGAAAGTCTTCAATACTGCCTTCATACTTTATGATAAGGATGTGAGCACTATTGAAGAATTTCGTTTTAATGGCGAACACATGTTCATTAACGATGATAATGGAGGTAGCACACTGAATATCAGAGATATTGACAGCATTGTTTTCAGGCAAGAGTCACCACACACGGGCGACACAGTTTACATCACCTACAACGGCAATTCCGTAACGGTGGACAATCCTTTCGCTGATGACGGGGTTCAAATCCATACAGACGGTGCTTTCGTTGATGTGGAATCGTGGAGAATGGATGTTCCATACGTAGTTTCCGGTAGTTCGGACAATGGAAGGCTAATTTATTACAGCATGACGCCCTTTCATTTGACGCTCGACAACTTATCCTTGTCCAACCCTTCTACTGTCGCTATCGCAATGGGCGTTTATGTTCCGGTAACACTGAGACTCAAAGGCACTTCAACACTTGCCGACGGCGCTAACGGTCCACAAGTAGGTACAATGGATATGCCTTGCGAACTTACCGTAAACGGCACGGGAACGCTACAAATTACAGGCAATGCCAAACATGCCATGAACATTGAAGGGCCAATCACCATCAACTCAGGCACTATCCGTATCCTTGGCAGCGACAGCGACGGCATCCACGGCAGCAGCAACTTGACATGGAACGGAGGCACACTCGACATCGTTTCGGCTGGCTCCGATGGTCTTGATATTTCGGGCAACGTGACCATCCAAAACGGCGATTTGAGCATCAACACGACGGCGGAAACCCAAAGAGGCATCAAGGTTTCGGGCGTTTTCACGATGAACGACGGCTCTCTCAACATCAACACGAGCGGCACGGACAGCAAAGGAATCAAGGCCGACAACCTTGTTTATATTAATGGCGGCAACCTTACCATTGTGAACTCCGGCGATATGTCGAAAGGCCTCAAGGCCGACAACGACATCAACATTACGGGAGGCATCATCAACATCACATCTTCGGGAAGCACGGTCTTGGAATCGGTAAACAACCAGAACGTTCCAGCCTATTGTTCGGCCATCAAGTGCGACACCGATATTAATATTACGGGCGGCGACTTCACCATCACCCTGCCCACTTCGAACCACGGCGGCAAAGGCATCAGCGCGGACGGCAACCTGACCATCGACGGCGCCACTATGACCATCACAACGCAAGGCGACGGCGCGACCTACACCGTCAGCGGCTCGACCAAAGACGCATACACTTCGGCCTGCCTGCGCTCCGACGGCAATATGAGCATCCTTTCGGGAAACATCATCTTAAACAGTTCGGGCACAGGCGGAAAGGGTATCAATGTGGGCGATGACAGCCACACCACTTCCACCCTAACCCTTGGCACCACGGGCGGCAACGACGACGACCTCATCCTCAACGTGACCACCAGCGGCGAGCGCATCACCATCAGTTCAGGCGGTGGCGGCGGCTGGGCCTCCAGGACCAGGCCAAGGTGGCGACTACGCCAACCCGAAAGGCATCAAGAGTCGCGGCAACCTGACCATCAACAGCGGTACTGTCACGGTCAACTGCACCCAAAACAACGAAGGCGGCGAGTGCATCGAAAGCAAGGCCACGCTGACCATCAACGGCGGAAACATCGAGACCTACTCGAAGACCGACGACCCCATCAACGCGGCGCAAAACCTCACCATCAACGGCGGCACTATCTATTCGCACAGCGACAACAACGACGGCATCGATTCAAACGGTACCCTGTTCCTCAACGGCGGCTTCGCCATCTCCAACGGCGCGCGCCAGCCCGAAGAAGGTTTCGACTGCGATTGGAACCAATTCAAAATCACGGGAGGCACTCACATCGGCACGGGCGGCGCGACGAGCGACCCAACGCAAAGCGTTTGCACCCAACCCACGCTGAAAATCAACACGCAACCCGGCTACGCCATCCAAGTCCTGAAATCGGACGGCACCGTGATTTGCACCTACCAATGACATGGTGATGCTCTTCACCGACCCGCAACTGCAAACGGGACAATCCTACACCGTGAAATACGGTGGCACCATCAGCGGCGGCACTAACTGGAACGGCTATTACACCGGCAACGTCACCTACACGGGCGGCCAAAGCACCAATGTCAATGTCAATTCGATGTACACCACCGTAAGCGCAGGTGGTGGAGGATGGTAAAATTCCCCAATCCTGAAACCCTGAAATCTCTAAACCATAAAATTATGTTCAAAAAATCCATCTTATTGGCATTGCTGATGGCTGTTTTCGCTCCACTGACAGCCCTTGCACAGACAAAAGCCACCACCGACACGTGGGACTTCGTAACCTCATTCTCTTGCTCCACAGGCCGCCAGCACGGCGTGGTCTACGACGGCCAGCACATCTACACCAGCGCATGGGGCAAGTCGTCGAATGTGCTGTGGATGTTCTACAAATACGACCTCGACGGCAACCTCTTGGACGAATTCGACGTGGCCGGAATCGACAATTCCGACAACTACCTTCGCGACATAACCTACGACGGCCAGTATTTCTACGGCTGCGACGCCCATTCCAGCAACATTTGGTGCTATGACCTCCACAACAAGACGTTGGTAGGCCAAATCAGCACACCCTTCAACGAGCTCGGCACCTGCACCTACGACCCCGTTTACGACGCTTTCTGGGTCGGCGAGAGGGCCACGGGCAACAGCCCCAACCTCCATCTCGACCTCAAGCTCGTCGACCGCAGCGGCAACGTCATCAAGACCGCAACGGCACACAACCTCGGCGGGCACACCGTGCATGGCACGGGCTACTTCACCGACGAGGACGGCGCAGCCCACCTCTACCTGTTTGCCGTGGAAGGCTTCACCGCACATGTGTTCGACTACAACATCGACACCGACGAGATGAACCCCAACTACATCTTCGACTTCTCCGTCACGCCCGGCTGGGGCTATGCTTGCAGCGCAGGCGGCGCCTTCATCGGCGAAATGGACGGCACGACTTGCTTCTTCGGCGACGTCGACAAAAGTCCCAACCTCATCGGCATCTACGCCCTAAGCGAATACACCCCCGTCGTCCCAACGCCTCCAGAGGGCGACATCTTCTTCGACTTCAACGACGGCATCATGCGCTGGACCACCATCGACGGCGACGGCGACGGCTACAACTGGGAAATGCGCCAAAACTGGGGCAACCCCGACAACCCTTTCAGCGTGACCTCCGCCTCCTATGACGACCTCAACAGCATCGTGCTCTATCCCAAAAACTTCTTGGTCACCCCTTACAAACTTGATTGCGAAGAAATCACCTTCATCGCCTGCGCCCAAGACGCTGCGAACCCCGCCGAACACGTCGGAGTGGCGGTCTCGACGACGGGCAACACCAGCGCAAACGACTTCACCATCGTTTGGGAAACCGAACTGAGTGCCAAAGCGCAAGGGCAATGGTATTACTACGATGTAGACCTAAGAGATTACCAAGGACAGGACATCTATGTGGCCATCGTCCACTTCAACTGCTCCAACCAGTTCATGCTGAACATCGACGACGTAATGCTCTACAGAACCTACGACAATGTGGCCGAAAACAACACAGCCACCCTGAGCATCTATCCCAACCCGGCCACCGACATAATGAAAGTGGAAAGCACGCAAACCATAGGCAGCTACGAGGTGTACGACATCAACGGCGCAAGGGTCATCCGCAACGAGCCAGACACCAAGGCCTTCACCCTCGACCTGCGCGACCTGCCCTCCGGCACCTATCTCCTCAAGACCGTCTCCGAAGGAAGCACGCAAACGCAACGCATCGTGAAGAAATAAGCCATAGTTTTCAAGAATTTTCAAAAAAACAGAGAAAAAGTAACCAAGATTCAATTCTTTTCTGTATCTTTGCAGCCTATTCGTGAGAATTGAAACACAACTACAACAATGAAAAAACTAGTTCTGACAATCGCAATCGCATTGATGATGGGCATTACAGCTTTCGCTCAAGTAGGTGGCGGTGCTCTGAAAAGAAGCAAACAATATGAACGCGCCCGCACAGAAAACAACATGCGAGGCAGTTCTCTTAGTCTTCCTACAACACACGGTGTATATGGCGACCACGATGCCACAGACGCCCCCTTGGGCAGTGGCGTGGCAGTGTTGCTCGGCCTTGGTGCCGCCTATCTTGTAGGCAAGAAACGCCGCGAGGAATGATTTTCCCAAATAAAACTGACAGCGGAGACGGTGCTTGCATCGCCTCCGCTGTCGTTTCCAAAATAATCCTCATTTTTGCATGTTCAATCATTGCGCATGAAAGACATCACCATTTCCGCCGAACTAATCCATTACATCGAACAGCAAATCCTTCCTCGATATGAACACTTTGACGCTGCCCATCAACGCAACCATGCCGAGGAGGTCATCGCAAGAAGTTTAGCCTTGGCCGAACATTACGAGGTCAATATTAATATGGTGTATGCCATCGCTGCCTACCACGACACGGGGCTTTGCGAAGGCCGAGACTTTCACCACCTTGTTTCAAGTCGTATCATCCGAGAGGACAAGAAGCTAAGGGGATGGTTTGATGAAGAACAGATTGAAACAATGGCGCAGGCTGCCGAAGATCATCGTGCTTCGTCGGGACATGAGCCGCGCTCGATTTATGGCAAAATCGTGGCCGAAGCCGACCGACTCATCACGCCCGAAAAGGTCATCCGCCGCACAATACAATACACCCAAGAACATTTCCCCGAATATGACAAGGAGCAACAATATGAGCGTTTCCGCGAACATCTGTTGGAGAAATATTCCGACACGGGCTATCTCCGCCTTTGGATTCCCGAATCGGACAACGCCACACAATTGGAGAAACTACGCAAAATCATCCGCGACGAGACGGCCATGCGTGCTGCATTTGAGGATTTTTACGGCTTTGCGTGATTTTTAATATTTTATTTGTATTTTTGCACCAAATTAAAACCCATACAACCATGAAGAAAACACTGATTGCCTTAATGTTTCTCTGCCTCGGATGCATGGCCGTGGCTCAGGAAAAGAATGAGACAAAGTATGAACTGACCATAGGCGACACCGTGGTTTGGAAGCCTTTTGACGGCTGCCTTAAAATCGGCTACATCGTTTCAAATGCCCAACCCATCGAGTTCAGCCCCAACAAGTTAGGCGACTGCATTCAAGTCATCGCCAAGCAGGCAGGCTACAGCAACATCACCGCCACATGCAGTGACAAAGAGGAAAAGGTCGTTGCCACGGCCATCTTCATCGTGAAGAAACCATACACCGGAACCGAGGTTGGGAATCTGGTAAAACCTGCAACGCAACCCTTTACCGCCACCTACAGCTTCAATCCGCCTGCAGACCATTTCTTCATCACAGTGAACAATCTCCACAGCGACTGCCGCGAAACTTTCGTCAAAGTCGGCACAAAGGAAGCCTTCAACGATGGTCAGGGCATCGACCGTTTTTGGGACATCAAGACCGGAGAAAACTGGTATTACCGTCCCGAAGCCCAAGGCTGGACCGACGACCTCAAATGGGAATTTGAGCCTTTTGGCGAGAGTTTCTACCCTCTCGATGCTTTCTTTACCGAGGTGAAGGACAAGAGCAACCTGTCGCAATACTATGTCGGAATGGAAAGAGTGCTCGACATCAACTGCTGGCATTTCTTCGTCGACTTTGAGGATGGTTTGATAATCCAGTATTGGGTCGACCCCGCCAATGGCTGCACACTGAAGCGCCAAATGAACAACGATCTTCCACGCGCAGTTACTGTATACGACCTCAATTACACAAAACTTCAATTCGGCCCGTATTTCAAGAAAGGCCTTCACGACACGAGAAGATAAATCTTTGAATCTTAAATCTTTAAATATCAAATCTTAAATCACATAATAATGGAAAACATCGAATTAAAGAAAACCCCTTACAACCAGATTCATCACGATTTGGGCGCAAAAATGGCTGAATTTGCCGGCTACGACATGCCGATCCAATACACCGGCCTCGTCGAAGAGCACAACAACGTCCGCAACAACGTCGGCGTGTTCGACGTGAGCCACATGGGCGAATTCCGCGCCAAAGGCCCGATGGCCAAACAGTTCATGCAATACTGCACGGTGAACGACGTGGCCGCTTTGAGCGACGGCAAGGTGCAATACACCTGCCTGCCGAATGGCAAGGGCGGCATCGTTGACGACATGCTCGTCTATCGCATCGCCGACGACCATTATTTCATGGTGCCCAACGCTGCCAACATCGACAAGGACTGGGCTTGGATGAGCCAGATTGCCGATCAAGAACGAGAGCGAAGAATGGGCACAATTGGCCGTGCAAGGCCCCAACGCCCTGAAAGCCATGCAGAAACTCACCAAGGCCAATGTGGTTGACATGGAATACTACACCTTCCAAATCATCAACTTTGCTGGTGTGGACAATGTCATCTTCTCGACCACAGGTTACACAGGCTCAGGCGGTTGCGAAATTTACATCCCCGTCGCCCATGCCAAGGAGGTTTGGGACGCCGTGTTTGATGCTGGCAAGGAGTTCGGTATCATGCCCGCCGGTTTGGGCTGCCGCGACACCCTGCGTTTGGAGAAGGGCTTCTGCCTCTATGGTCACGAAATCGACGACACCATCAGCCCCATCGAGGCTGGCTTGGGCTGGATTACCAAGTTCGTAGACGGCAACGACTTCCTCAACCGCGAAATCTTCGCCGCTCAAAAGGCCAATGGCGTAAGCCAAAAGATTGTCGGCTTTGAGATGATTGACCGTGGCATCCCGCGCAATGGCTACGAAGTGTGCGATGCCGAAGGCAACTGCATCGGCATGGTGCGCTCGGGCAGTCCGTCGCCCTCGACTGGCAAAAACATCGGCACCGCTTTGGTGAAGAAGGCCTTCAGCAAGAAAGACACCGAAATCTTCATCAAGATCCGCAACAAACTCGTCAAGGCCATTGTGGTGAAAATGCCGTTCTTGGCGTAAGAAACAATCATCAAATTTTCAAGAAAGCCGCTCACATTGGGCGGCTTTTTTCATTGCCAATGATAATTTTTGACATAATTTTATCATTAGTAATGAAAAGATTTGATTGAATTTTCGCATTGGTAATGATAATTTTTGTACTTTTGCCACAAAATCAAAGGCGATGGAAAAGGAAATCATCAGCAGAATCATCCGCGAAGGACAAGATTATATCCCTGAAATAGAGTTATATAACCGTCCGATGGAACTTGAGCTAAAAGGCAATTATGTGTTTGTCGGGGTGAGGCAATGCGGCAAGTCTTATATGCTTTATCAACGCATCCAGCAATTGTTGCAAGAAGGCCATAGCATTAAGGAAATCGTTTACGTCAATTTCGACGACGAGCGTCTTCGCCAAATGAAAGCGGAGGAACTCGACCTGATACTACAAGCATACGCTTCCACCAACGAGGGCAAGCCTTTGTTGTTTTTCGACGAAATCCAAAACGTTGAGGGATGGGAGCATTTTGCCCGTCGGTTGGCCAACCAAAAACATCAAGTTTTCATCACCGGCAGCAATGCCAAAATGCTCGGTCGCGACATCGCCACTACTTTGGGAGGACGATATTGGACACGCAATGTCTATCCTTTTACATTCAAGGAACACATTGGCAGAGAGCACATTAACCTCGATTCGCATTGGTACGACAGTCCACAGTTGAGAGCCGCTGTAGAACGTGCTTTCAACGAATATTTCCAATTCGGCGGCTTCCCTGATGTGTTTGATGTGAGTGCAAAACGACTGTGGCTCAATGAACTTTACAACAAAATCTTTTTTTCCGACCTTGTTGTGAGAAACAAAATCCGCAACGAAGCCTCGCTACGTATGACCGTCAAACGTTTGGCCGAAAGCGTGAAACAACCAACTGCCTACAACCGCATCAGTAATTTGGTGAAAAGCACAGGCATCAATTGCCAAGCCAACACCGTTATGGAATATGTCAGTTTTATGCGCGATGCTTGTCTGCTGTTTTCCATAAACAACTATGCCTCAAAGTTTTCTGATCGCGAAACCATCAAGAAACATTACTTTGTGGACAACGGCTTGCTGATGATTTTTTTGAACGATGGCGAAACTTCATTGTTGGAGAACCTATGCGCCATCCACCTTTTCCAGCAATACGGCGACGATCAATTGTTTTATTACAACAAAAACGTGGAAGTGGACTTCTACCTTCCCGAACAACGCACCGCCATTCAAGCATGTTACAGCATGAGCGAACTTCAGACTTCGGAGCGCGAAATCAACGCGCTTGTGAAACTTCATGCGTTTGAGCCGTTACAACGTGCTCTAATCATCACCCGTGACGATGAATACACCATCCAAAAAGACAACGGCCTCACCATTGAGGTAAAACCCATTTGGAAATGGCTGTTGGAATAATAACTTCTGCCAAAATTTCCGACCTTTGCCACGGAACAATTCTTGATAACCACTCCCGCATGGACGAAAAAGCAGAAAAAAGGAAGTTCTTGGGTAGCCTCATCATCCCACTCATCATCGTGGCTTTGATGTGGTTAGTGAAAATCATTGAGGTGTCGTTTGGCATAGACTTGGGGCGTTTTGGCGTAGTGCCTCATACCGCAAAAGGTCTTCTCGGCATCCTCACTTTGCCCTTTCTGCACGGCAGTTGGGAGCATCTGTTTTCCAACACCGTCCCCATCCTCGTGCTCGGCACGGCTTTGTACTACTGCTACCCCACCCTCGCCAATCGCGTGTTACTCATCACCTATTTGGCCAGCGGACTCCTCACTTGGTGCATCGGCAACCCTGACACGACTCACATTGGAGCAAGTGCGCTCGTTTATGGACTCAACCTCTTCCTCATCACGAGTGGCTTTATCCGAGGCAACCGTATGCTCATTGTCATCGCGCTCATCATGGTTTTCCTTTACGGCAGTTTCATCTGGGGCATGATTCCATCATTGGCCATCCCGCAAAACATCTCGTGGGAAGGTCACCTCAGCGGTGCCATGATTGGCGTTTTGTTAGCCTTTTTCCTGCGCAAGGAAGGGCCGCAAAAAGAGGTCTACCATTGGGAAGAGGACGAGGAAAATGAAGAAAGCGGCTCTTCGACAGGTTCAGAGACCGAGGCTCCTACAGGCTCTGCATCCGAGGAAAAACCTTATTGGGATGTGCCCACCCCAAGCGACGAGGAATTGACTGTGCGCTATCGGTTCAGGCATTAAATCGCCTCAGCCTCAAGGAAATCCAGCACTTGTTCGGCAATAATCCCATGCCCTTCGGCATTGGGATGCCAATGGCTCTTTTTAATCCCCTCCAAATCAATACATTTCACGTTGTAATGATTTGCGATGCGATGAATTGAACCGATGAAAGCATCACGCCTGTCCGCATCAATGCCATTGGAACCGAGGTTCATGTCGAGAAGGAAATACAACTCAGCTTGGGGATACCTTTGTTGCAGATTTTCAAAGAGATAGGACAAAGCCGGACGGAAAGTGCAAAGTTGATCTTCAGTCCAATCTGAAAAAACATCATTGCCAAGCGGTACAACTGGCACATTGTCACCATCATGGGCGCAAGCATCGTTGGTAGCCCCGAAAATGAAAATCACGTCAGGTTGGCCAAGGTCATCCATGCGATGAAGGAACGAATGTGGGCCATAGTAATTCGCATAGTTATAATTACATACCAAAGACCCTGAAAATGAATTATTTACATCTAATATCCAGCTTTTTTCGACAGCCACCTTATGCCACCACATCTGTTCTACATTCGTTACGCCAATGGAATCGAAAGGGTAAACATCGTTGGTTTCAGGGTGGACATAACCCTTGAAAGTTGAATAACTGTCGCCCAAAATGGAGAATCGGATTTGTTTGGGCGGTTCAGGTTGCTTCACGCAAGCTGACATGAGTGCTGCCATAGCAAATAGTAATAGTAATTTTTTCATTATCAGTTAATTATAATCATTTCTGTTCTACGATTCAAGGCGCGGTGTTCTTCGCTGTCATTAGAAGCCACAGGCTTGGTCGCACCATACCCTTGTGCGGTCAAGCGATTGGCATCAATGCCGTTGGCAATCAAGGCATTGCGAACCACTTCAGCGCGGTCGGCAGAGAGTTTCTGGTTGTAACTTTCACTGCCTACATTGTCGGTGTGGCCCGCCAGTTCCACTTTCAAGCCAGGATTACGCTTCAGGAACTCCGTCAACATCTCAATACCCGATTGCGAATCTGTTGTCAAGTCCGCTCTATTATATTCAAAATGAATGTTTTGCAAAACCACAGCATCCCCAACCGACAATTCCGTCACATCCACCGTAGAGAGGTAATTGGCAGAATCAGAGCGGATTTCCTCGGGCAGTTCAAAGGTGTAGATGTCGTAGCCGCCTTTGCCGCCTTCGCGTTGCGAGGATATAAAAGCCGTTTTGCCGTCAGCCGCCACAAAAAAGTTGATTTCGTCGCCGTTGGTATTGATGGGAAAGCCCAGATTTACAGGCTCTTGCCATTGCCCGTCCTCTCCCCTACGGCTCATAAAAAGGTCGAAGCCACCCATGCCAATGTGTTTGTCGGACGAGAAATAAAGCGTATGACCGTCGGGATGGATGAAAGGTGCCATTTCAGTGCCTTTACTATTAATAGGTGTACCCAAATTCTGAGGTTCGCCCCAAGTGCCATCGGCGTTGCGGCGGGCGCAATAGATGTCGGCATTACCGTTTCGCCGCGAAACGAAATACAGTTCGCGTCCATCGGCACTCACGCAAGGCTGTGATTCCCAACTGCTTGTGTTGATATTGCCTTTCAAGCGTTGTGGCATGTTCCATTTTTCATTTTTCAATTCCGAGACATAAATATCGCAGCCGCTGTCGCGACCCCAGCCGCAGCCCGTCAAATAAAGTTTTTTCCCGTCAGCCGAGATAAACGCGGCTCCGAGGTCAATGTCATCAGGAAAATCTGCAAACGAAAGCAACTGAGGCTCAGACCATTGCTCACCGTCCCAAAGCGAAACAAAAAGAAACTCCTTTTGGTAGCCATCGCCCAATGGCATCTTGCGCGTAAACAGCAGTTGCGAGCCGTCAAACGACAGCATATTGACATATTCTTCGGCAGTAGAATTGATGGCCGCACCCAAACTCTTAGGCTCGAAACTCACGGGATGCTCCATCGTCCAGTCGCGGAAAGTGGCCAATTCGAGCATTTCGGCCACCGTTTCATCCATCACTGCATTGCCTTTGGCCGCTTTTTGGTACCATCGCAGCAGGGCGATTTCGCGTTTGTAACTGCCACGGTTGTCATACAATCGCGCCAAAGTAACAGCCGCCGGCGGAAACAACATCGAGTCGGAGGCCAATGCGTTCTCGTAACCAATCAGAGCCAAATCAAAGTCCTTGGTTTCCATCCCGATTTCGCCCTCAAGCAGCCATGCCTCAGCATAGTTCGGATCCTCAACGATGGCCTTCAACACTTGTTGGTGCGCCTTAGCATAATCACGCATTTGGAAAGCCTTTTCAGCAGATTCATAGGCTTTTACGGCCTTCTTGGGGTGCTGGGGAAAGGCCTCCAACGCCATTAGAAGCATCAATCCTATCAATAAAAACCTTTTCATAGACTAATTTCCATAGGTGTACTTGGTCGGAAAAACATCACAAAATAAATTGGGACATACAAGGTGCGTCCTTCCTCGCGAAATTCGCGTTCATTCGACAGCACAACAGCCCGCTTAATATTGTAATCAGGGTTGGCGATGAACTTGTCCAAAGCCTTGTGGATCGAATAGTCCTTGCCCGACTTGACCTCAAGCGGTACTGCCGACAAGATATCGAAATCATCAATCAGAAAATCGACCTCACCCTTACTCTTGTTGTCGTAATAATAAAGGTCGAATCCGTGAGCCAACAATTCCGAAGCCACCACAGACTCGTACACCGAGCCAAGGTTAACACTCCTTTCGTCGTCAAGCACCGCCCTGATATTGTACTTGTAAAGCAAATTCGTGAGCAGGCCCACATCGTTCAGATAGAGTTTTATCAAATTCTTGATGGTCGACTCAAGCAAGGGAAACCTCGGATTGGAAATCGACTTCACCTCGATAGCAACACCAGCCTGTATCAAATACTCAAACTCATCGGCATAAGTGGCGTAGGTTTTCCCCTTCTTGTTCTCGATTTGATTGAACTGCACCCTCTTCTTCCTGTTCTCGAGATTGGAAGGAATCAAATCGTAAACACGCCTTATTTTCAACTTGTTTTCAGCATCATACTGAGCCGCATCCTCGCGATACAACTTTTGGATTCCCTCATGCACTCTGCGGACTTCCACGATATTGTTGGTTTCAATGAACTTGTTTACTGCATCGGGAAGGCCGCCAACGAGCAAGTATTTCTTGAAAAGGTCGAGGAAAACGCGGTGCATTGTTTCGTCAAGACCATGCTTTGCATTAAAAGATTGTTCCAATTGGTTTATGGCCTCTTCTCCAACGCCATTAGCCCAAAGAAATTCCTCGAAATCAAGCGGATACATTCTAATAATTTCAATTCGTCCACCCGGCTTAGAGAGCGTTTCGTTCAAGGCAATGCCCAATTGCGAACCACTAACAATGTAGGTATACCGGTCGTCATCCTTCAGGAACTTCAGAAGGGTTAGCAATTCAGGATAGACTTGGATTTCATCGATGAAAACGAGAGTGTTGTTTTTCTTCTTCAATTTGGAGCCTGCCACAGTACTCAGCCTGAAATAGAAGTCGGCCACCGAGCCAGTCCCCTCAAAAGCCTTGCTCCCTTTCTTGTCGTCATACATATTAATTTCAACGAAATTGGGAAACAATTCCTTACCCACCATCCTGATAATAAAGGACTTGCCAACCTGCCGTGCCCCATCAACAATCAAAATCTTGTTGCTGTTCGAGGCAAGGTGCATCTTGATTCTTTCTGCAATCCTACGCTTCAGCATAATGACTTTTTCTCGTTATTTCACGCCGCAAAATTACACTTTTTCCAGAAATTTCAAGCAATTTTTGTGACTTTTTCCACTTTTTTTGACCAATTTTTGTGACTTTTTCCGACTTTTCAACCCCTGTTTTCGTGACTTTTTCCAGTTTTTCAGAGGTCATTTTTGTGACTTTTTCCGATTTTTCTCCATCCATTTCCGGAAATCCACCTCAAAAACCCTTGCGGTCATGGAATGGGTAGTCTCTGCCGAGATGAAGCATTTCCCATCATCGAAGAAGCAAATGCCTTCAGCCTGGCAAGTGACCAATTGAGGCATTTCGAAACGTCGGTGCGACAACTTCACTCCGGCCTCGTCGAAGTCGAAGATGATGTATATGAACGGCCTCCATATCGGCTTCTCATAACCAACGATGACCAAAACCTTGTTCTTGCGGTCATAATCGGCACCAGTAACCAAGCCTCGCGAATCGAAGCCGTTGACCACCTCTGCCTTATGTTTTCCGGGCGTTTTCGGAAGGCGGTAGAGGCGTGTGGTGCCCGTTTCCCAGCCTTTGCTGAGCAAATAAAGATACTCTTCCGTGGCAAACATCGCCTCGCAATCGAAATCATGCAATTTGCGTTTCTCGAAGTTCGTTTGGTCGGCAAAAGCAAAATCAATAGTATCGACCTCTACATTGGTGTCGCCTTCAACGGGAATGGCCGATAACGGGAAGGTGTAAATCCGAAGTTTGTCGCGGCAGCCCTTGTTGTTGCCGAAGTCGCCCACAAAAACGGTTTCCCCGTCGGTACAAACATCCTCCCAATCCTTGTTCCTCGCATTGGAGAGAGTGATTCTTTGCACCATCTCAAATGTCACGGTATCAAGTGCGTACAATATCGGTTTTCCGCCGCTGTCGTTGTGCGTCCAGAGTTTTCCATTGTGGAAAAAAAGTCCCGAAGTTTCGCGAACCTCCTTCGGCAATTCCGCCTTAAAATTCAGGCCAAATATGGGAGAGAAGCCCGCCTCGCCCCCCTCTTGCGCCCATGTTAAGGAGGAAAGCAGCAATAGCATCAAAACGGAGAGTATGG
>CACXQO010000105.1 GCA_902769815.1 uncultured Bacteroidia bacterium
AAGGCTGACGACGAAACCTTCAGGATTCCCGTGGCTGACAACAAGTTTGTGATGCCCAATTTCGATGTGACGGTAAAGGCTGATTTCGAGTATCTGAACATCGGCGAAGGCCAACCCGAATGGTACTACGAAATCCAAAACGAGAACGGCAGCATCACTTACCAGCATCTGGAATATGCCGCCGACACCACCATCAACCACAAGAACGTGACCGTCATCATCCGCACCAACACCTTGTACGACAAGGGCGAACACACGGAAACGACGCGGGAATACATCTATGAAGAAAGGTTGAGAGGCAATAAGGTATATTGGTGGAACAAGGACTTGCAGGAGTTTACCGTGCTCTATGATTTTGGTGCCCAAGAAGGCGACAGTTGGGTCATCAAGGTCGGCACGGCGAGCCTCACGATGCACGTCGACGCGGTTGAGCAATACGAATATGAAGGCCGAGTGTTCAGGATGCTGCAAGTGAGCGACGACCAAGACCTCTTCGGCGGCACCATCGTGTGCGGCATCGGCCACCTCAGCAGTTTCTTCCCCGAAAGGCTGATGAACCGAAGCAAGAACTACCGTGTGGAAGGTATGCGCTGCTATTGGCGCGAAGGCGAACTGTTCTTCAAATACGGCAACCGCAACTGCAACGAGGTGTATGAGGAATGGCACAACGGCATCGAGGAAGACGGCCCTTCGACAGGCTCAGGGCCCTTCACCATCTATCCCAACCCGACCAATAGCGTTCTCACCATTCAGCATTCATCATCCATCATTCATCATTCCGAATTCAGAATTACCAACCTAATGGGCCAAACTGTCCTCACGGGCAGCCTCAATTCTGAAACCCAGCAGATTGATGTGTCGGTTTTGCCGGAAGGGTTGTATTTCATTACCTTTGCAGGCGAAACACGGAAATTTGTGGTGAAATAATCGCGGCCTTGTAGGGCTGTCATACCGTGGCAGCCGCCCGTGCAGCCATGACAATAAGCGGCTGCCGTGGTACGACAGCCCTACAGACTGAAACGGAAATTAGAACAATTAAAATCCTAATACAATGAAAAAATCCATGATTCTTGCAGCCTTGATGTGCTGCTTCGTGTCAGCCACGGCACAACAAACCTACGATGAGCCGGAAGTGCTGAGAATACAGCGAATGAATCGCAATGATAACAGTTATATCGTGAAACTGGATAGCGTCACAACAGGATGGTCAAGGTGTTTGTATGAATACGATGCCCGACTCAACTGCACGCGCCAAACCGAGTATCGTGTTGGTACCATCGGATGGTATGTCTGTTCTACCCGAGAATATACTTATGACGACCTCGATCGTGTGACCTCAATAAGGTCAAACAATGGGGGGGGCGTGAATAAGACGGAATACACTTACAACGAACAAGGCCTGTTGTCGAAAGCAATCCAATCCTATTACAACGGTACCAACTGGCATTTTGAAACCAAATACAACTACGTGTATGACGGAGAAGGAAACCAGACGCTTTTCCTCAAATACAAATTCAAGGACGGCAGTTGGATAGAAGAGGAAAAGAAGGTTTGGGAATATGTGGATGGTCTGCCTCAAACGATGGTGCGTTATTTAGTCGGTTATGCTTTTGAAAAGACCTTTTACAGTTACAATGCCCAAGGATATTGCAACGAAATGACACGTTGCTATCGCAACACCGAGCCAGGTTCGACTGTGGAATGGGGCGCGTATTATAAGGAAGTCTACGAGTATGACGGTGCAGGTAATCTGTTGTCAAGGGTTTCTCTTCGACTGAGTACAAATTCCCAAGAATGGTATTATAGCGAAAAGACCGAATTGGCATACGACGAAAACAACAACTGCACCCACATAGGCATTTATGGCAGTTATGATAACGAAACGGAGCAATGGACGATTTTGAAAAACGCTCTGGATTTTACTATCGACCGTGCAATAAGTATCGACAACATAGCGGGGCTTTCCTTGTTTTGGGGAAGTTATTTACAAGACCTTGATTTGAAGGTTCCATTGTTCAATGCGTTGAAACAAATCACATTCAATAATTTAGGGCAAGTTTCTCAGTGTGATTTCCACTATTCCAATTTCAATGGACTTGATGAACCGACAGACGGTGTTTTCGCGGTGTATCCAAATCCCGCCACCGGCGTTTTGTTCGTTGAGACGCACGGCCGTGGGTCTCTACAGTTGGGAACCTACCGTATCACAAATCTTATGGGTCAAACCGTCCTCACGGGCAATATCAACGCTGAAAACCAGCAGATTGATGTTTCGGGTTTGCCAGAGGGATTATATTTCATTACCTTTGCAGGCGAAACGTGGAAGTTTGTGGTGAGGTGAACTAAGTAACAATCAAATAATCAGACTAATGAAAAAGCTATTATCAACATTTATCCTGTTTGCCTTAGCCCTCGTCGGTATGGCGCAGCAACCCGATTGTTGGGACGGCAGTGTGGCAGAATCATACGCCGGCGGCAACGGCACGCCCGAAAACCCCTTTCAAATCGCCACTCCGCAACAGTTAGCCTTGCTTGCACAGCAAACCAACTTTGGCACGGGAGGCAATGCCTATTATGTCTTGACCAATGATATTTGTTTGAACGACAACTTGAACGTGAACCCGCACAATTGGACACCCATCGGTTGTGTAGTTGAAACCATTCCATCTTTTTTCACGGGTCATTTCGACGGCAACAAAAAGATTATCTCGGGCTTGTATCGCGAAAGTGCCACTAATGATGCAGTAGTCGGCTTGTTCGGTTGTACTAATAACGCTGAAATTCATAATGTCACGCTTTCTGGATGTAAAGTGACGGGTTCGCAATATGTGGGAACTTTGGTCGGTTGCGCCGGCTTGACCAATATTTTAGACTGTTATGTCGAGGATGCTTCAGTGACTTGTGAACCACGGTCGGCAGGCGGCTTGGTGGGTTTCCTTGGCTTGCCCTACGGCGTGAACCAAAACTCCTACGACACTTGCCACATCGTCAATTGCCAAGCCGGGGAAGGTGTGTCGGTGTATGGAACGATGGCTGGCGGATTAGTGGGCGAAATCACCGAGTTCCTTCTTTGGGGGCCTTCGGTGCCGACTGTCGTGTCCGACTGTTCGAGCAGGGCGGTTTTGATGGGTTCTGAAGAAGTTGGAGGTATTGCCGGATTTATGCGAAACGGCAGGGTGGAGGAGTGCCGTTGTTGGAACGAGGTGCATAGCGGTCAATTTGCAGGTGGATTGGTGGGTATGGGCATAAATGTCGACTTCAACGATTGCCAAAACAATGCCTATGTGACTGGTAATTACCATTGTGGTGGAATGGCGGGCAAGTTGTATGGCGGCAATCTGACGAATTGCGATAACTATGGAGGGATTCAAGGTGCAGGCCTGAGTAGCGTTTCGAAAGTGGGTGGAATGGTCGGACATTATGAGCCAGACCCGTTGCTTGGAGGGTCGCCTTGCGAGAATTTCATTCGCAATTGCCACAATCACGAGGAGATTTCGTATGCTGGTAACGATGCTGGAGGTATCGTAGGCTTTGCCGAAGGTGTCGGGATTGAAAAACTGTTTATTGTGGATTGTAGCAATACGGGAAGGATTTACAATTCGATTTGCTCAGGCGGCATTTTGGGCGACAGCAATGGCTATGTGATGCGATTGCTGAATGTTTACAATACGGGCAATGTTAGCGCGAGGTCGGTGTTGGGTGGCATCGCAGGCGAATTGGGTTTGTCGAGCGATTTGGTCATCAATGCCTATAGTGTAGGTGAACTTGACCACGAAATCGACACCTATGTTTGCCCGATGGGAAACATCATTGGCCGTTCCCAAACCAACGAGCAATTCAGCAGTTGCTATTGGTTGGCCTCCAATGAACACGGCAGCAACGGCCAAGGCCCCGAACTCGTTAATTCGAGTGCCTTCCACGCCACCAATTCGCCTTCAGTGTGGCAACTCGAAACGCCTTTGCACGATACGGAAGACCTGCTCACGGCCTTGAATGTCGGTGCAGGGCAAATCGAAACGGTCTTTTCCGCTCTCGGCTCGGTGAACCGTTGGCGCGAGGACACACAATTGTGCAACGGCGGCTTCCCGCTTTTTGCCAACCAATGGCCAGTCGGTGTTGATGAAAAAGAAACAATTGAAACCCAATTCAATCTCTATCCCAACCCGACCGATGGTGTAATTACCATTTCGGGATTCCCGATGGGTGAATATCGCATTGGTAATATGATGGGCCAAACTGTCCTCACGGGCAATATCAACGCTGAAAACCAGCAGATTGATATGTCCAATTTGCCGAAGGGGATGTATTTCATCAGCGTGGGCGATATGACGCTGAAGTTTGTGGTAGGAAAATAAACAAATTTCCAACGGAAACGTGCCAAATCTTGAAACAAATCATAGATTTGGCACGTTTCTGTAGTTCTTCCGTCAAAACAAAGGGCTGCCGCAAACCGCGACAGCCCTAACTTTTAACTATAAATTTTCAACTTTCAACTATTTGAAAGCATTCTCGCTCAGTCCCTTGCCGCTCAAGGCCAAGTCCTTCATATAGCCCGGAACCTCTCTGCCGAGGTACTTGTCCACATACAGTTTGGCTAAATATTGACCGAGCATAAAGCCGTGGCCGCGCAAGCCGGTGAGCAATCCGACCTCCGGGTCGACGATGTAACGCGGCTCGGTGTAGCGACCAGCCCAGCAAGCCAAGAAGCTGACTTCGCCCAAGTTCGGAATCCATTCGGCGAAAACCTCGGAAACGATTTCCAAGAACTCCTTGCTGTTGTACTTGATGTTCTGACGTGCCTCGTAAGCGTCGGTGTCAGGTGAGGCGCAGCCGATAATTTGGCCAGTGTGTGCCCATTGCTGTCCATAGACGGCGCTGAAGCCCTTGTAGTGACGGCGGTCGATAATCATATCCAATGGGCCGCCATTGGGTCCCATCATAGGCAAGCGGCGCGTGATGAAGGCTTGGTGCTTCACGGGATAGAGTCCCGTGTCTAAGCCAAGCATATCGTTGAACTTCTCGGCACCCCAACCCATCGCGTTGACGAAGTGGTCGCAGGTGTATTCGATGAACTCGCCCTCGTGGGTGCGCACCAAGGCAATGTAATGTCCATTGGCTTTCTGAACGTGAAGCAGTTCGCAGTCCTCGAAGTAGCGACCGCCTTGCTGCACACCAATCCAACGGATGTAGTCGATGACGCGACCGGGAGTGGCCTGCCAGCAGTCGCGGGTGATGAGAGCGTGGCTATAGGTGTCCTTGCTGTCGTCCCACAGCGGCGAAATCTCCTTCTTAAAGTCCTTGCGCTCAATCATATAGGCATCGCTCCAAGCGCGAGAAGCATCTAAGGAGTTGTAGGTGGCCTCATCGTGTACCAAGTTGACATAGTGCGTCAGGTGGTAGTTGATGTTGTGCTCCTTCTGCATATTCTTGAAAATCTCGTGGTTGTGTACGGCGATGTCGGCAATGTCGGGGTTGGAGAAGGCCGGACGTCCGCCACCAATGCAACGCCACGAAGCACCACGGCTGTAGTTGATCATCACGGGCTTCTTGCCGGCTTCCGAGAAGTAGCGGAACAAGGCACTGCCCGCGATACCGCCACCCGCGATGAACACTTCGACCTGTTCTTTCTTCACATCGTTCATTTCGGGGAAGACAAAGACTTCTTTGGTGTGCGGGTTGTAGAGGTCGCCAAGGGTGACTTGGTTCGACAGCGGTGCACGCGGCGTGGCGTCGCCGACCAACTCGATACCGTATGAACGGAGAATCTGGCGGGCACGTGGGATGCAGCGCTTTCCACGGCACGGACCCATACCCATGCGGGTGATGTGCTTCAATTCATCCACGGAGATAGTCTTGCGGTTGCCGATGACGCGCAACACGCGGTCGAGTTTGATGTCCTCGCAGTGGCAGACGTAGGTCTCGCCCTCGCCCTCGGCTTCTTTTCTTGAGGAAAGGGGAGTGGTGAGTTCCTTGTTGGCATTGTAACGGTCTTTCAGGATAAAGCCCTTCACATCCGTCAACTCAAACACCATACTCGCCTCTCCGGAGGGGCGCGAGGAACGGGCTTTCACGCGGGCCACGTTGGTCTTGTTCGATTTCTTGAGGATCTTTTCGATGACACCTTCGCCAATCTTTTGTCCGTCATTATCAACGAGATAGACTTCCGCGCCTTCTTGTGCTTCGTATTCGATGGGCAGGAAGCAGGTGGATTTCTTCACGTCGTAGCCGAAGATGGCCAAACCCGGACAACTGGAAACGCACAGCATACAGCCGATGCACTTGTCGTAGTCGATGGTTGGCACGGTGTTGGTCGAGGGCTTGCTGATGGCGCCTTGCGGGCAACTGAACGAGCAGGGATTGCAAGCGAAACCGTAGAGGCAGTCGGCCTGCACGAAAGCCTTGAGTTGCATACGCTCAGGCGTAGGCAGGTTGGGCTTCTCCAACACCCTGACGGGATGCTGTTGCGAGTCGATATATTGTCTCGAAACTTCGAGATAGTCGTCATAATTGAACCTCACGCCGATGGCTTGAGCCACTTCGTAAGCGACTTGCTTACCACGCAAAACCGCGCTGGTGCCTTCGCCGATGCGGATGGCATCGCCAGCACCGTAGGTGTTGAGTCCGAAGACCTCGCGACCCTTGACAAGCAACTGACTGTCAGGAATCAAGCCCGTGCAAATGTTGATGATGTCGATGTCGTCGATGACTTGTTCAGTGCCAGGGATGGCCTTGAAGTTCTCGCATTTGGCGATGACGGCACCCACCACGCCCGTTTTGTCCTTGTTCGGGATGGCGCGCACGAGGGTGTAGCCTGTCATAATCGGGATGCCGAGACGGCGCACACGGTTGGCCTGCACGGGGAAGCCGCCCTCGCGGGGCATTGCCTCGATGATGGCCTTGATGGTGGCTCCGGCCTGCATTCCTTGATAAGAGGTCAAGTAGCCGATGTTGCCTGCGCCCACGGTGAGGACTTTCTTACCTAATAAGGTGTGTTCTTGGTTCATCATCTTTTGGAACACGGCGGCGGTGTAAACGCCCGGCACGTCGTCGTTCTCGAAGGTCGGCATAAATGGAACTGCACCCGTGGCGACCACCAAATGTTGCGCGTCAATATAGCCTATCTCACCGTTTTCGATGTTCTTGATGGCCACGCGACCGCCTTCAAGCAAGTCCCAAACGGTGTTGTTGAGCAAAATGCCCTCGTGGTTGTCGCCAGCCAAAGTCTTGGCGATGTCGAAACCACGCATTCCGCCGAATTTCTTCTCCTTCTCGAAGAAGAAGAACTGGTGGGTCTGCATATTGAACTGACCGCCAATGCGGGCGTTGTTGTCGATGACGATGTTGCTGATGCCGAAGGCATTGAGTTGCTCACGGCAGGCGAGACCCGCAGGACCCGCACCGATGATGGCGACTTGGGTCTTGTAGATTTTCACCTCGCGGGGCTGGTGCTCCTTGGGTTCGGGAAGGATGTTGGCCTCGTTGTTGATAGAGCGCACTTCCTTGACACCATCGACGAGGGTGATACAGATACGGCGGACTTTGCCGTCGACCAGCATTTCGCAGGCACCGCACTTGCCGATGCCGCAGTTGAGGCTTCGGTTGCGTCCGTCAAGGCTGTGGCTGTGAACGGGATAGCCGGCTTGGTGAAGGGCGGCGGCGATGGTCTTGCCCCGCTGACCTTTCACGGTCTTGCCTTCATATTGGAATTCCACAAGGTCTTCCTGTGGGATGTCCAAAATTGGGTGTTTTTCGATTTTGTACATATAGAATGAATTTTTGAGTCGTAAAAAGCGACCGCAAATTTAGGAAAAACATAAAAAGCAAACATA
>CACXQO010000106.1 GCA_902769815.1 uncultured Bacteroidia bacterium
AAACACCTTGTTTTCATAAGAAATGGATTCCACCGCCGACTGGCTCGGGGCATTGATTGCCGCAGTCGTATTCAGCGGCAAAGTCTGGACAGTAATCATATTACCTTTGCCGCCCGTGCCCACCGACAAACCTTCAGTTTCGGAAAACTTGGCCACGGTTTGCATCACAACTTCCTTATTTGGAATTACATACACCGTCTTCACCACCTTTTTTGAGACACGCTTTCCTAACAGCAAACTCGTGTACTCCTTCTCCATTTCGTCCAATTTCTGATACATGGCACTAAAAGTTTCCGGATTTTGGGCCATCTCGACATCTCCAGAAATCAGATAGAACTTCGCTTTGCGGACTTCCTCTATCTTATCTGCCACTTCCTTGGCCAACTGCGCATTGGTTTTCCCTGCCGACATCAAGCCGATGAAACTCGTTTTTTCATCGGTCTTTTCAGGGCAACGTTTTGGCGTTTCAATTTCGGTCAAAGACTTTACTTCCTCATTTTCAGTAGGTTCACCAATGCCTACGCTACGGATAATGCCGTTAGGAAGCAAATCAAATTGTGCCTTATTTCCACCTCTCACGGTGGCAAGAGCAACAAAAAATGTCGCGCTTGGATCTGGGCAGGCTTCTGTGGACATCTTCACATCAAGCAGTTGGAACTCAGTGGTTTCATACTCAACATAATCCTCCAATTCCAAATACTTTGAAGCATAGTCGCTGAGCGGGCCTTTCACAAACTCAGTCTCCTCGATGAGGAAATCCAGTCTCAACATGGTCTGAGGCAGGGAATAATAAAGGCCGTTCTGCTGTCCCGGGTTGACATTCTTGGCGAAAGTCGTGGTGAATTGGGCATGGAGCGAACCTCCCACAAAGGTCAAAGCCAAAAGCAAAAGTGCGGTTTTTGTAGCAATTCTATTCATTTCTGTAAGGTTTAAATTCAAACTTCAAAAATACAAATTTTTCGGCAATCCCGTCATTTTGTGGATGTTTTTTCCTTTCTGCTAAAAACCAGCAACGACAGGAAAGTCAGCAATCCATTGATAATCAATATCTCAAACCCGATTCGATAACCTCCGAACAATTGAGGCGAATACATCTTCAGAAAATAACTGACCACTGGCGACGCGACGGCAATGTAAGGCACTGCACTATCGATGACCCTCCTGTTTTTGATGAACAGGCCGAAAGTGTACAAACCTAACAACGGCCCGTAAGTATAACCTGCAATGTCGAATACCTTATCTATTAATGATTCGTTATGGAAGGGACGGAACGCAATGATTACCAACAAGTAAAGCAAGGCAAACGCCACATGAATCCACTTGCGGTATTTCGTGATTTGCGCTTCGGTCAACTGTTTCTTGTCGAAGTGCATAAAGTCGAAGCAAAATGTTGTGGTCAAGGCAGTTAAGGTACCATCGGCACTGGAATAGCCTGCCGCCACCAAGCCAATGACAAACACTATCGCCGTGAACTTGCTCAATGAGAAGGCCACCGAAGGGAAAATCTTGTCGTTGACCACCACACCCGCCTCATTCACAGGCAGTTGGAATCCCGTTGCCTGAGCGTAACAAATCAACGAAGCTCCGAGGCAAAGAAACAGCGCATTGACCACAACAAACAGCAGGCTCGAAGTCATCACATTCTTTTGTGCATCACGCAAGTTTCTGCAAGTCAGGTTTTTCTGCATCATGTCTTGGTCAAGGCCCGTCATAGTGATGGTGATGAACATTCCACTCAGCAACTGCTTGACCCAAAACTTGTTATGCGTCCAATCGGTTTCAAACATCTTGGTATACCCCTTTTCCGAGGCCGATTTCAGCAGGTCGCCCAACGAAATGTTGAGGTTTTTCAGGATGAACCATGCCGTCAGGAAAGCCGCCAACAGGAGGAAAGTCGTCTGCAAAGTGTCCGTCCAAACCACCGTTTTAATGCCGCCCTTGAAGGTGTAGAGCAAAATAATGGCGATGAAAATGACCGCTGGCACCCAAAACGGTACGCCCAAATCCTTGAAAACGAACTCATACAGCACAAAAACAACGAGATACATCCGCAACGCCGAGCCCAACAATCGCGACAAAATGAAGAACGCCGCACCCGTCTTCTCCGACCTCGGCCCGAAGCGCATATTTAAATAGGTGTAAATCGAAGTCAGGTTAAGCCGATAATACAAGGGTAGCAATATCAACGCAATCACCGCATAACCAAGCACATAGCCAAAAACCAAGGGCATATAGGTAAACTGCCCAGTATAGACCCCTCCCGGCACTGACATGAACGTCACGCCTGACAAAGAGGCACCAATCATGCCGTAGGCCACCACAAACCACGGCGAGTTTTTGTTGCCACGGAAAAACGCGGCATTGTCGGATTTCCGCGCCGTGAAGTGCGAAATCACAAAGAGAAGAACCGTATAGGCGACAAAAACGAAAAGGATGATGGTTGGTGTCATAGGATTTGCGTTTGAGTGTGCAAAAATAGGAATTATTGCAGCCGCCGCGCCGAAAAAAACGCTATTTTTGCCGCCCAAAACATACTATTTCCCATGAAAGGCATTTACACCATCCTTTTGCTGATCGTTTCCAACATCTTTATGACTTTTGCGTGGTACGGCCAACTCAAACTGCTCGAAATCGTCCCTTCGTCAAAGGATTGGCCGCTCTTTTTGGTCATCCTCATGTCGTGGGGTGTCGCGCTGTTCGAGTATTCGTTCATGATTCCTGCCAACCGCATTGGTGCCATACAAAACGGAGGCCCATTCAACCTTATCCAGTTGAAAGTCATACAAGAAGCCGTCTCGCTGACCGTGTTCACCGTCATTGTGATTACCGTCTTCAAGACCGAAACTTTCCGTTGGAACCATATCCTTTCCTTCCTCTTCATCATCCTCGCCGTGTTTTTCGCGTTCAAAAAGTAGTTTTTTGTTGCGACAAACCGAAAAATGCATGATATTTGCGGACTCGAAACGACACCAATAACTGACAAAAAGAAAGGCAACAATATGAAATTCTATGACATTGATTCAGTTTTCACTTTCGGAAAATACGAGGGCATGACCATCGCCGAAGTGTACGAAAAAGACCCTAAATACCTGAAATACTGCGAAGAAAACATCGATGAGTTCTATGTTTCACCCTCGGTGATGCGCGAACTGAAATCCATGAACCGCGCCATCAACGACTCGGCTTTGCTTGACGTGAACTTCGACAAGATGAGCGACGACGAGATTGACGACTTCATCAGCGGCCATGACGAGGAGGACGAGTTTGACGAATCGAAATTGGAGCGCGACTTCGACTGGGAAAACAACGACTTTGCCGATGATTCGCCTTTCGACGAATTTGAGGACGAGTTCGACGAGGAGGAATTCAACGATGAATTCGGCGACAGCTTCGATGAAAGCATCGATGGCGGTTTCGACGAATTGTATTGATTTACAGGAAACAAACATGAAAAAAGCCACCGTTTTGGTGGCTTTTTTGTTATGCGTTGATGCGTTCCAAAATGGAATACACCCGTTTATCGCGTTGCGTCGAGGTAATCATCTCGGCGAGGAAACCTGTAGAGAAGAGTTGCACACCCAAAACGATGGCCAAAAGCGCGAAATAGAACAAAGGCCTGTTTGTCATGCCGTAAGCATGGGCAAACAGCCGAATGTAAGCCAAATACGCAGCAATGATGAAACCTATCAGGAACGTGATGGAACCCAACACGCCGAAAAAGTGCATGGGTCGATTGCTGAATTTCGAGATGAAATTGATTGTCAAAAGGTCGAGATAGCCGCGAATGAAACGGCTCATGCCAAACTTGCTACTGCCATATTTCCGCTTCTGATGGTGAACGACTTTCTCCCCTATGTGGCTGAAACCGTTCATCTTAGCAATGACGGGAATGTAACGGTGCATTTCGCCGTACACTTGAATGCTTTTCACCACTTCCTTGCGATAAGCCTTCAAGCCGCAATTGAAATCGTGCAACTTAATGCCCGACATCACCCGCGTGGTCCAATTGAAGAACTTGGACGGGATGTTTTTCATCAGTTTGGAGTCGTAACGCACTTTCTTCCAGCCTGATACGAGGTCGTAGCCCTCTTCCTTAATCATTTTGTAAAGTCCAGGAATTTCATCGGGGCTGTCCTGAAGGTCGGCATCCATCGTAATGACCACATCGCCTTCAACGATTTTGAAACCTTCGTTCAAAGCTGGCGATTTGCCATAGTTGCGCCTGAAACGCAAAGCCTTCACATTCGGATTGGATTGCGAAAGCCCTTGGATGATGGCCCAAGAATTGTCGGTGGAGCCGTCATCGACAAAGACGATTTCATAGGAGAAGCCATGCTCGTCCATCACGCGACGAATCCACGCCTCCAACTCGGGCAGCGACTCAGCCTCATTCAATAGCGGTACGACAACGGAAATGTCCATATTCTTCTTTTTTTATCACAAAACATACAAAACTCACAAAACATCAAGTTCAAGATGGAAAGCAGCCAACTGGCCTGCTTTCCGGCGGCGACCCAGTTGGGTGCCGCCAAACCTCACAAAGGAGTTTTGCAGGTTTTGAGAGTTTTGTGACTTATTCATCTAATTTCAGTTTTTCCACCCATGTAGGGTTGCAAGGCCTTCGGGATGGCTACCGAACCGTCGGCGCGGAGGTTGTTCTCCAAGAAGGCAATCAACATGCGCGGCGGGGCGACCACCGTATTGTTCAAGGTGTGGGCGAAATAGTTGCCGTTCTTCCCCTTGATTCTGATTTTCAGTCTACGCGCCTGAGCGTCACCAAGATAAGAGCAACTACCCACCTCGAAGTATTTCTTCTGGCGCGGCGACCATGCCTCCACGTCAAGCGACTTCACCTTCAAATCGGCCAAGTCGCCGGAACAACATTCAAGCGTGCGGACGGGAATGTCCATCGAGCGGAACAAATCCACAGTGTTCTTCCACATCTGCTCGTACCAATAATCGGCATCCTCCTGCTTGCAAAGGACGACCATCTCTTGTTTCTCGAACTGGTGGATGCGATACACGCCGCGTTCCTCGATGCCGTGCGCGCCTTTCTCCTTGCGGAAGCAGGGCGAATAACTCGTCAAAGTGAGCGGCAGGCTTTCTTCGGGCACGATTTGGTCGATGAACTTGCCAATCATGGAGTGTTCGCTGGTGCCAATGAGGTAAAGGTCCTCGCCTTCAATTTTGTACATCATCGCGTCCATCTCGGCGAAACTCATCACGCCGCTGACGATTTCGCTGCGCACCATGAACGGAGGCACACAATAAGTGAAGCCTCTATCTATCATAAAATCACGGGCGTAGGTGATGACGGCGGAATGAAGCCGTGCAATGTCGCCCATCAGGTAATAGAAACCGTTGCCCGCCACGCGGTGCGCCGAATCCAAATCCAAACCGTTGAACTTGGCCATGATGTCGGCATGATATGGCACCTCAAAATTGGGCACGACAGGCTCGCCGAAGCGTTCCTTCTCCATGTTGAAAGTGTCGTCCTTCCCTATCGGCACCTCGGGCGCGATAATGTTCGGGATGGAATACATCACCTTCGTAAGTTGCTCCATGAGCGAAGTCTGTTGTTTGCCAAGTTGCTCCAATTCCTGCGCGTTGGCCTCCACCAACTTCTTCATCTCATTGGCCTTTTCCACTTCCTTGTTCTTGAAGAGGATGCCAATTTCCTTGGAGATGGAGTTGCGTTGCGAGCGGAGGTCGTCGGCACGTTGCTGGCAATCACAATATTGCGTGTACAAGTTGATGGCCTCGTCGACGAGAGGCAACTTGTTATCCTGAAACTTCTTCTTGATGTTTTCCCGAACCACATCCGGGTTCTTGACTAAAAACTTGATGTCTATCATAGGTTTGTCGTTTTGCTTCTTAAAAACGGGCAAAGATAGGAAAAAATCAGATACATAAAAACATGGGGAACTCTAAAGGAACAAATTACTGGATATCGTTTACATGACCATTTTGCCGAAAAACGGACATTTTTATGTAATTTTATTGCCGAAAAACGGACATTTTTATGTAATTTTGTTGCCGAAAAACGGACAATTATATATTTATTAATATGATTTACAGAAAGATAGAGTTTTTTATAAAAAAATGGATAGATTCATCCCCCCAAAAAGCCCTTTTGGTCACTGGTGCAAGGCAGGTGGGCAAGACCTATTCCATCCGAAAAACACTGAAGGAAAATGCCGCTTCATTTGTCGAAATCAACTTCTTGGAAAACGAAGATGCCCTCCAACTTTTTCAGCAATCCACCAATGCCCATGACCTTTTGCGCGGCCTTTCGGTACTTTTCGGCAAGCCCATGGTAAAGGGAAAAACCATTGTCTTTTTCGATGAGGTTCAATGTTGCAAGGAAATCGTCACAGCAATAAAATTCCTTGTCGATGAAGGCAGTTACAAATACATTATGAGTGGTTCGCTCCTCGGCGTGGAACTGAAAGACATCCGCTCATTTCCAGTAGGCTATTTGGATATAAGAACCATGTATCCGCTTGATTTCGAGGAATTCATGAAAGCAAACAATTTTTCCGATGAAGTCATTGAACACTTAAGGAACGGCTATGACAAACTCTCGCCCGTTGATGATTTCATCCATCAGCAAACCATGAAACTCTTCCATCTATACCTCATTGTAGGCGGGATGCCTGCTGCTGTCGACATCTATCTGAAAACCAACAATATCGCAAAGGTAATAGAGGTTCAGAAATCCATCATCGACCTTTACAAGAAAGACATTGCCCAATACGACCCCAAGGAAAAACTATATTTGGACGAAATCCTGATGCTGATTCCGTCGGAAATTAACAGCAAAAACAAGCGTTTCGTGCTGAAGAACCTGAACGAGAACCAAAAATTCAGTCGTTATGAGAACCGCTTCCTTTGGCTGCGCGATGCTGGCGTTGCCTTGCCCACTTACTGCGCCAACGAACCCGCCCTGCCTCTGATGCTATCCAAGTCACGCAATCTTTTCAAACTATTCATTAACGACATAGGACTACTTTGTGCCATGTATGCCAATGGTCTGCAACTGAAGATATTGCAAGGCGAAATCAACATCAACTACGGAGCGATTTATGAAAACTTTGTCGCGCAAGAACTGACCGCCCATCAGTTTGACCTATATTATTACAACAGCAAGAAAAACGGCGAAGTTGACTTCATGATTGAGCACAACGGAGCTTTGCTGCCCATCGAAGTCAAGTCGGGGAAAAACTACATCCGCCATGTTTCCATGACCCACCTGCTGGCCAATGAGCAATATGGCATAGCCAAAGGTTTCATCCTGCAAAACGAAAACATCTCCGTTAAAGGCAAAGCCGTTTATCTGCCAGTTTATATGACCATGTTCATAGAAAACCGACAAATTCCCGAAGATCTGATTTATCGGGTGATTCCTCAGTAGGGCCACATCATATGTCCGCCAAACTGTTTAAGCGGACGCACGCGGTACGTCCCTATAGCAAATAATACCCCATCCAAAACCCACATAAAAGGCGACCCTCAAAAAACGAAGGCCGCCTATCGCATTTATTTTTCTGATGAAATCCAAAATATATAGACTAATAGGATAATTTGGGGTAGGTTAGCGGCATCGATAAAGCAGGAAACCCCTCACCTTTGTATGGAGAGGGGTTTCCGCTGTGGGTGGGCGGCGGGCTGCTTTCCCACGCTCTCGCGCAGTATCATCGCCGCTGCGGGGCTTAACTTCTCTGTTCGGAATGGGAAGAGGTGCGCCCCC